>JBEVKO010000057.1:0-19415 GCA_040509705.1 Beijerinckiaceae bacterium | reverse complement strand
ATTCTTCACGCGTCAGGGATCGCTGGCGGGCGATGCAGTGCTCGCCGCGAATGCGGTGCTGCATAATCTGTTTTTGCTCGGCAGCTTCTTTCTCGACGGATTTGCGACTGCGACCGAACAGACTGCGGGGCAGTCGGTCGGGGCGCGCGACCGCACAGGTTTCGGCCGCGCAGTACGGCTCGGCGCGGTTTGGTGCTTCGGCTTCAGCGCTGCGGCCTCTTCCGCGTTTCTCCTGTTCGGGCCGGCGCTGGTCGACTTCATCTCCACCAGCGCCGACGTGCGGGCAACGGCGCGCGAATTTCTGATCTTCGCTGCGCTGACGCCGATCGCCGGCGCGCTGGCCTTTCTGCTCGACGGCGTGTTCATCGGCGCGACGTGGACGCGCGCCATGCGCGATGGAATGATCGCGTCATTCGCCATCGCCGCCATCGCCTTTTTTGCAACGCGGCCATGGGGGAATGCCGGTCTGTGGACGACCTTTCTGGTCTTTCTCGTCGCGCGCGGCGTTGTCCTGGCCGCGTACTACCCGGCCCTGGAGCGAAAGCAGTTTGCTTCGGCGCCGGCGGGCCGATCGGATGGACCTCGATTGGGATGGTGAATCGGATTGACGACGCAGCCGGCCTCGTCGGCCAGCGAGAAAGCGTGCTTGCCGAGCCACGCCTTCGCCAAGATCAATCGGCAAGCGCCCGGCGCATTATGACGCTCGGCAGGCTTGCGCCTGGTCCCATCGCAACATCGAAGCGGCCGATCGGCTCAAAGCCGAGGGCGGCGTAGAAGGGCTCGCCGTTCAGCGTCGAATAGGCTTCAAATTCGGCGACGCCTGCGGCGCGCGCCTCCCTGATGCACCGCTCGAGCAGCGTGCGGCCGACGCCGCGACCCGACCAGTCGGGACGCACGCCGAAATGGCGGATATGTCCCAGCCCATTCTCGATCTCGCCGGAGCCGGGCCGTTCGCGCGTCCAGCCGCCGCATCCGACGGCGACGCCGGCGACGGCTTCCGCCAGATAATAGGTTCCGGACGCGAGCAGCTTGGGATTGGCTTTTGTCATCAGCGGCAACGCGCGGCCGAGCACGTCGGGATCATAAGCGCTTGCAAGCAGAGCGGGGTAGGACGCGGCGAGGACGGCGCTGACGGACGCGGCGTCGTCGGTCGTTGTGACGCGAAGCGATATTGCGTTCACTGCGCCAATTCCCTTGCGCGTCGACCGATGACCGGCGCAATCGACGACAAGCCCTCCGCCTTGAGGCGCGCAACGAGCCCGCGCTTGATCTCGTCGACCAGGCCTGGACCCTTGTAGATCATCGCTGTGTAAAGCTGCGTCAGCGTCGCGCCGGCTTCGATTTTCTCCCAGGTGGAGTCGGTTGAGTCGACGCCGCCGACTCCGACGAGTGGAAACGCGCCGCCGACGCGCAGGAAGGCCTGCGCGAGCATGCGCGTGGCGAGCGGCCGCAGAGGTTGTCCGGATAGCCCGCCGGCCTCTTTCGCGAGTGTCTGGTCGCGCAGTTTTGCCGGCCGCTCTACGGTGGTGTTCGAAACGATCATGCCGTCGACGCCGCAGGACAGGGCGCGCGCGATAAGCCCGTCGAGCGCCTGCAAGGATATGTCGGGAGCGATCTTGAGGAGGATCGGAGTCGAAGCTTGGCTGCGTGCGCGCGCCTCCACGCACCGCGACAGCAGATCGCCGAGGAACGTCTCGCCCTGCAGATCGCGCAGGCCCGGCGTGTTCGGCGAAGAAATGTTGATGGTCAGATAATCGGCGAGCGGAGCGAACCGACGCGTCAGGTCGACGTAATCGGCGATGCGGTCCGCTGACTCCTTGTTGGCGCCGAGATTGACGCCGACGATTCCCGCTTTGCGATCTCTGTGTGCGAGCCGCGCAGCGACCGCCTCCATGCCGTCGCTGTTGAGGCCGTAGCGGTTGACGACGGCCTGGTCCCTGCTCAGACGGAAAACGCGCGGCCGCGGATTGCCGGGCTGCGGCTTTGGGGTCACGCCGCCGATCTCGATGAAGCCGAATCCGAACGAGGAAAGTCCCGAAATCGCTTCCCCATGCTTGTCGAAACCCGCCGCGAGACCAACCGGATTGGGAAAGCCGAGGCCGAGCGTCGTCACCGTCAGCACGGGATCATCGGGACAGCGCGGCGGCAGCGGCGCCCATTTCAGCGCCTCGATCGTCAGGCGGTGCGCCGTCTCGGCGTCGAGCGCATGCAGTGCGGGGCGCAGCAGAGGATAGAGCGCACCGATCATGACGCGTCCCAAAAAAATTCGTGGCGTCCGTCGGGGCCGAGAGGCAGCGGACGAACCCAGGTCACCGTCGACATGGCGAGTGGTCCGTAAAGGTGCGGAAAGAGCGCGCCGCCACGCGACGGTTCCCATTTCAGACCAGCGCCCAGTTTCTCGGCCTCGACAGCGGCCAGAACAAGGTCGCGCTGGCCGTGAAAATGACGCGCGGCGGTCTCTTCGGCCTGCTCCCGCGTGGAGAAATGGATGTAGCCGTCGGCGAGGTCCACCGGAGAACCGGCGAAAACGCCGCTGTCCCGAGCCTCGGCCCAGAGCGAGGCTGGCGCGATCTTGTAAATGAGGGTCATGGGGCCGGCTTAAGGCGCCCCGCGACGGGGATGCAACCCGAAGATAGTCGCCTCAGCTGCGCAGATTTTCGCATGAGGGGGGTTGCAATTTCCCTTTGTAGGAGATACTTCCTATAACGTTCCGAAACAGGTGACATCGCCATGTTGACCCACGACCAGGTCTGGTCGGCCATCGACGCCCTCGCCCAGCGCCACAACCTCTCCACCTCGGGGCTTGCGAAAAAGGCCGGCCTCGACCCCACCACCTTCAACAAGTCGAAGCGCCTGACGGCCGATGGTCACAAGCGCTGGCCTTCGACCGAGTCGATCTCGAAGATCCTCGATGCGACGGGCGCCTCGCTGGAAAGCTTCATGGCGCTGCTCGCCAGCAAGGGAAGCGCCAAGCAGGGACGGACACTGCCGCTGGTCGGCTTCGCACAGGCCGGCAAGGGAGGCTTTTTCGATGACGGCGGATTCCCGGTGGGATCAGGCTGGGACGAAGTGCAGTTCCCGGCGATCGACGACGAGCAGGCCTATGCGCTCGAAGTCTCGGGCGATTCAATGCTGCCGCTCTATCGCGACGGGGACGTCGTGATCGCATCGCCCGCGGCTGCGATCCGGCGCGGCGACCGGGTCATGGTCCGTACGTCGGACGGTGAGGTGATGGCGAAAATCCTGAAGCGCGAAACCGCGAAGACGGTAGAGCTTCAGTCGACCAATCCCGAGCACGCCGACCGCATCATTGACCGCAAGAGCATCTCGGCGATGCATCGCATCGTGTGGGCGCGCCAGTAGGGGGGCGTTACAGTCCGCGCGCGCCAGGACCGAGGCCGAAGCGCGGCGTCGGATCGCGGCCAAGATCGATATGCGCCGCAAAGCCGGCGTAGCTCGACGGATTATGTTTCGAGAATTCGGGGGACTGTCCGTTGTAGCGCGGATCGAATTCCGAAATGTGCGTCGTGTTGTCGTCCCCGGACACTGCATCGACGATATGCATGCCCTCGTGGATGAGGATCGCTGCGCGCGAATTGTCGCCGATGCGTCCGAGCCCGCGCCAGTCGAAATTGCGGAACACCGGGCCGAAGGTGATCTGACCGCCGAACGGCGCCTCGGCGGCGGTCAAGGGACCGTTCTGCGGAAGGTTGTCGACAAAGCGGTTCGCCGGATCGCGCAGAACGCCGGCGATCGCATTGAACATCGTCAGGATCTCGGTGATGTCGGCAAGCGTGAACGGGCGCGTCACGCCGATGGTTCCCTGCGTCCGCGTCAGACGGAAATGGACGCGCAGCGCATCGTCGACGAGCGCCGCATCGGTCGGCGTCGGCGTCGCTGGATTCTTCAGCGTCGTCTCGAGGCGCTTCAGCGCATCGATCGCCTTGCTGATCTTGCGCAGGGCGAGTGGCGCATCCGATGTCGCAAGGGCGGAGCCGGATGCGCCCCCCGCGACGAACTGCGACGGATTCGTCAGAAAGCGATCAAGCGCGCCGAAGACCTCTTTCCCTGCCACGCCCTGATCGCGGGTGAGGCTGAACTGGGTTTCCGCGTCGCGCACTGCAGCCGAGGTCTGTTGCATGAAGTTTCCGGTGGCTCCGGCCGGAATGTTGAAATTGGTCGCGATGAGGACGTTCTGCAGGATGAACGTCGCGAGTCGGTTTCCCTCTCCGGCTTTCATCGAGGGCTTGTTCTCGGACGCTGCGACGAGGCGCGCATTGGCCTGCCAGTGACGAGCTGCAAGCGCCATCATCCCCTCCGTGTGGGTGAGCGGCTTAGAACGCCGCAAATGCAGTGAGCCTCAGGTTGGGCTATAAGGCGCCGGACGCGCCGACAAATGTGCGCCAGAGCACTATATGGGCGAGCCGGTCGCCAACTAATCTGAGAAAGTCGCGATCGCTTGAACTCAGCAAACCTTCTGCGCTTCCGCCACTGCGATGGCTGTCATGTTGACGACGCCGCGCGCCGTGACGTTGCCGGTGAGCACATGCGCCGGCTGCGCAGCGCCGATGAGGATCGGGCCGACCGGCAGCGCGTCGGCAAGCACCTTCACAAACTGATACGCGATGTTCGACGCATCGAGATTAGGCATGACCAGGAGATTGGCGACGCCCTTCAGGCTCGATCCGGGCAGCACCTTTTCGCGGATTGATTCCACCAGTGCGGAATCGCCTTCCATCTCCCCGTCGATTTCGAGTTGCGGAGCCCGCTGGCGCACGATCTCGGCAGCGCGCCGCATCTTGACCGAAGAAAGCGTGTCATAGGCGCCAAAATCCGAGTGCGAGATCATTGCGATCTTGGGAGCAATGCCGAAGCGCTCGATATGGCTGGCGGCAAGCATGGTCATTTCGGCGATATGCTCGGCGTCGGGGTCCGCCTGCACATGCGTATCGAGGAGGAAATAGGCTCCCTTTCCGGTGATCATGAGACTCATGCCGGCAAGCTCGCGCACGCCGGGCTTCATGCCGATGATGTCCTTGATATGGCGGATCTTCGAGCGAAAGCGCCCTTCCAATCCGCAGATCATCGCATCCGCTTCGCCACGCTTGACGGCGAGAGCCGCGATCACGGTTGTCGAAGTGCGGACCAGCGTGCGCGCAGCATCCGGTGTGATGCCCTTGCGGCCTGCAGCCTCGATATAGCTCGCGACATAGTCGCGATAGCGCGGGTCGTCGTCGGGATTGATGAGGTGAAAGTGCTTCCCTGGCGTAAGGGCAAGGCCGAAGCGCTGCAGGCGCGCCTCGACAACAGCCGGGCGGCCGATCAGAACAGGCTCCGCGAGGCCTTCCTCGATAACGACCTGCGCTGCGCGCAATACGCGCTCATCTTCGCCGTCGGCATAGATGACGCGCCGGGGATTTTCCTTCGCGGCGTTGAACAGCGGCTTCATGATAAAGCCGGAGCGGAAGACGAAGCGCTGCAGGCCTTCCGCATATGCGCGCAAATCCGAGATCGGGCGCGACGCGACGCCGCTCTCCATCGCAGCCTTCGCGACAGCTGGCGCGATGCGCAGGATCAACCGCGGATCGAACGGGGAGGGAATGAGCGACTCTGCGCCGAAGGTGCGCGCCTCTCCGCCATAGGCGCGCGCCACGACGTCGGATGGCGCCTCGCGCGCCAGTGCGGCGATCGCCTCGACGGCGGCGGCCTTCATCGCCTCGTTGATGGTGGTCGCTCCGCAATCAAGCGCGCCCCGGAAAATATAGGGAAAGCAGAGGACGTTGTTGACCTGGTTCGCATAGTCCGAGCGCCCCGTGCAGATCATTGCGTCCGGGCGGGCCTCGCGCGCCAGTTCGGGCGAGATTTCCGGCGTCGGATTGGCGAGCGCCATGATCAGCGGGCGCTGAGCCATCTTCTTCACCATTTCCGGCTTCAGCACATTGCCGGCGGAAACGCCGAGAAAAATGTCGGCGTCGGGAATGATGTCCATCAGCGTGCGCGCCGCAGTGTCCTGCGCAAACACGTCCTTCCACTGGTCCATCAGTTTCTCGCGGCCTTTGTAGACGACCCCTTCGAGATCGGTAACCCAGATGTTCTCACGCTTCGCGCCGATCGAGACGAGCAGGTTGAGGCAGGCGAGCGCAGCCGCGCCCGCGCCGGAGGCCACGATCTTCACCTCGCCGATCGTCTTGCCGGCGAGCGCGAGCGCGTTGACGACGGCGGCTCCGACGATGATCGCCGTGCCGTGCTGATCATCATGAAAGACCGGAATCTTCATGCGTTCGCGACATTTGCGTTCGACCTCGAAGCATTCGGGCGCCTTGATGTCCTCGAGATTGACGCCGCCGAATGTCGGTTCGAGCGCACAGACGACATCGACGAGCTTGTCGACGTCCTTCTGGTCGATCTCGATGTCGAAGCAGTCGATGCCGGCGAACTTCTTGAACAGAACCGCCTTGCCTTCCATGACCGGCTTCGACGCCAGCGGCCCGATATCGCCGAGGCCGAGCACCGCGGTTCCGTTGGAGATGACGGCGACGAGATTGCCTCGCGTCGTCAACTCGGCCGCTTCGGCAGGATCGTTCTTGATCGCCATCGACGCGGCCGCGACGCCTGGCGAATAGGCGAGCGCCAAATCGCGCTGGTTGCCGAGCGGCTTGGTCGCCTGGATCTCGAGTTTTCCCGGCCGGGGCGACCGGTGATAGACCAGTGCGGCGTCGTCGAGTTCGCTGCTGTTGCTCATTTTTCGGACCTTGGCGTTCTCCGCTCCTTATGCCCCGCCGGCAGGCGCCGCGACAACCGGGGGGCGACCCTCGCGTTCCGCCGCTTCTGAATGCTGCGATGGCTGAACTTGCTGTTCCCCAGGGAACTGCGCCGCCGCGACGCGTCGGGCACTCTGCGCCGTACGAGGTCCGGCGCCCATCCCCCCACGCCGAGCGCGGCCAACGCCGTCGCGCCAAGCCGGACCTCGCACCCAAACACGAGGCCAAACCATGACCGTGAAACCAACCGTCGCCGCGCAGGAAATCCTGATGGACGCGGCTTTCAAGCTCGCACTCCGCAAGGGACAATCGAAGGATCCCATCATCGCAGACATCGTCGAAGCGCTGCGCATGATTGCAGTCGGCCTGCACGACATGAGCGTCGGGCTGCGAGCCACCTACAATGTGGTGGACGAAGTGAAGCGGCTGCAGAAGCCCTGAGCCGCAACGGGGCGGGTGCTGCTTTGCCAACCGGGCGCCCCGCCCCGCGATATTGACATCCGCCGTCGTGCGGCCCATGCGCCTTGCTTCCGCAAAAAGCAGGAGACAGGGGCCTCCGCCTCGGCTTGGATCATGGACCGTCCGCCTTCCGATATGCTGCAGACCGCCGCCGCCTGGCCCTTCGAGCAGGCTCGCGCGCTGGTCAAACGGCTGGAGAAGAGCGGCAAGCAGACCGCTCTGTTCGAGACCGGTTACGGACCTTCCGGATTGCCGCATATAGGCACCTTCGGAGAGGTGGCGCGCACCTCTATGGTAAGGCGGGCGTTCCGCGAGATCACCGGCGACAGAATCCCGACGCGACTGCTCGCCTTCTCCGACGACATGGACGGGTTGCGCAAGGTTCCCGGCAACGTGCCGAACCAGGAGATGCTGCAGACGAATCTCGGCAAGCCGCTCACCGAGATTCCCGATCCGTTTGGCCAGTACGAGAGCTTCGCGCATCACAACAACGCCATGCTGCGCAAGTTTCTCGACTCGTTCGGCTTCGAGTATGAGTTCGCTTCCTCGACTGAATATTATCGCGCAGGCAGGTTCGACGGAACGCTCCTCCTCATGCTCGAGCGTTTCGATGACGTGATGCAGGTGATGCTGCCCTCGCTGCGCGAAGAGCGGGCGCAGACCTATTCTCCCTTCCTGCCGATCCATCCGAAGACCCGCGTCGTCATGCAGGTGTCCATCGACGAGCGCAAGGTCGATGCCGGCACGATCGTCTGGCGCGATCCCGATACGGGAGAGCGCTTCGAAACGCCGGTGACGGGCGGCCATTCAAAGCTGCAATGGAAGCCCGACTGGGCGATGCGCTGGGTCGCGCTCGACGTCGACTATGAAATGTCGGGGAAGGACCTCATCGATTCGGTGAAGCTGTCGGCGCAGATCGCGCGCGTGCTTGGCGCAACGCCGCCGGACGGATTCAACTACGAACTGTTCCTTGATGAGAAGGGCCAGAAGATCTCCAAGTCGAAGGGCAACGGCCTGACGATCGATGAATGGCTCGCCTATGCGAGCCCCGAGTCGCTGTCGCTCTACATGTTCCAGAAGCCGCGCGAGGCGAAGAAGCTTTATTTCGATGTGATCCCCCGCGCTGTCGACGAGTATCTTTCCTTCCTGGACGCTTACCAGCGGCAGGACTGGAAGAACCGTCTAGGAAATCCGGTCTGGCACATTCATGCGGGTGAGCCGCCGTCGCCGGAAACCGTTGCGGCGCAGGGCGAAAATGCGCCGCGCGCGCAGATCAGCTTCGCCATGCTGCTCAATCTGGTTGCGGTCGCGAACACCGACGATCCGGAGGTGCTGTGGGGCTTCATCCGCCGCTACACGCCGAGCCTTTCGCCGGACACGCATCCGCGGCTGGCGAAGCTCGTGGGATATGCGGCGCGCTATTTCGAGGACTTCGTCAAGCCGCAGAAGACGTACCGATTGGCCGACGATGTCGAGCGAAGCGCGCTGCAGGCGCTCGACGAAGCGTTCGCTGCGCTCGAATCGCGCGCGACGCCGGCAACGCCGGAGGAGATTCAGGAAAAGATCTACGACGTCGGCCGCTCCGTGCCGCGCTATCAGGATCTAAAGGCGAAGACGGCGACGCCGGAGCGTCCCGGGGTCTCGCAGGACTGGTTCAACGCGATCTATCAGATTCTTCTCGGCGAGGAGCGGGGCCCGCGCTTCGGCTCATTCGTCGCCCTCTATGGCCTTAACAATACGCGCAAGCTGATCGCCAAGGCGCTGTCGGGCGACCTCAAGCGCGAGCACGAAGCGGCGCTCGCGGGACGGCCCGCGAAGGTCGCATAGCGAACTTTCACTTGCTCCATAACGAGCAAGCGCGCGCCTTTGGCGCCCGCGCCTGTGCGTCAGGTCAGACGTCCGCGCGCCACGACCGGCAATTCGCCGACGATCTCGTCGCCCCTGACCATCACGAGACGATCGACCATGTTGACCACGACGCAGACATGATTCGGCACGATCCGCACGACATCGCCGACCTTCGGCTTGTCGTTGACGCCGACGAGATCGAGATTGCCGTGCTCTTCGGAGAATCCGGCGATCCGCGCCTGCGGATGTTCCAGAATGAGTCCGTAGCCATCGAGGCCGCCGGAATCGCTCGTCAATGTTTTCGATCCTGAATCGAGGATGCCACGCTCGGGGCCAGCGCGGCTGACGACAGTCGCGTAGACCATCAGCGCGCAGTCATCGAGCGAGGCGACGCCGGCCGCCATCTGCATGCGGTCGTTGAAGATCGACGTGCCTGCGCGATGCTCCGTCGCGCCCGCAAGCTTGCCGAGATTGGCGAGATTGGGCGAGCCGCCGGTCGACACGATGCGGATTTTTTCGGCGAGCCCGTCCGGCTGCAGGCCCTTCTTCACCTCGTTGAGAAAGGCTTGCGTCTCAGGCCAACTCTTTTCGGTCGGATAAAACATCAGCCCCCGGAAATCGAGATGCGGGCGCTTGGCGACTTCACGCGCAAGAGCGATCGCTTCGCCCGCAGTCTCGACGCCGGCGCGCTTGCGGCCGGTGTCGCATTCGATGACGACGCCGAGCGGCCGTCCTGCGATCTCGCCAGCCTGCGAGAGGCCGTCGATCACGGTGAGATTGTCCGCTGCGACGGTGACGTCGACCCGCTCATGCAACCGGCCGAGGCGCGCCATCTTCTCTTCGCCGAGAAGGTTGTAGGCGATGAGGATGTCGTTGAGCCCGCCATTGGCCATCACCTCCGCTTCGCCGATCTTCTGGCATGTCACGCCCGATGCGCCCGCCTCCACTTGCATGCGCGCCAGAAACGGCGACTTGTGCGTCTTGATGTGCGGGCGATTTCTCACCCCCGCTGCGTCGCACAGGCTCTGCGTGCGCGAGATGTTGCGCTCGACCCTGTCCATGTCGATGACGACGCAGGGCGTCGAGAAATCGCGGGCGATTTTCGTCTTCAGATCTGACATGTCGGCCTCACTTCACCCGCGCGAACTTCTGGGTCCGCTTCGGATGCCACCATTTGCCATGCATCACGACGCCCTCGGAAAGTATGCGCTTGTCGCCCGTCAAATGCTCGCCCACCACGTCCACATAGTCGAACTTTCCGTCCTTGACGGTGAGGATCGTCGCGTCGCCCGCCGAGCCGGGCTTGAGCGATCCAAGCTCCATTCGCTTCAGCGCAACGGCCGCATTCACTGTCGAGGCCGCGACCACGTCATTCAGCGACATGCCCATGCACAGGAACTTCGACATGGTCGTGACCTGGTCGAAGGCGGGACCGTTGATGCAAAGCGTATGCACGTCCGACGATATGGTGTCTGGCTGGAAGCCGTTGGCGAGCATGGCCCGCGCCGTCTTGAAGGCGAACGAGCCCTTTCCATGCCCGATGTCGAACAGCACGCCGCGCTTGCGCGCCTCCAGCACCGCCTGCTTGATCTTGCCCTGAGCGGTGACCGGCGCATTGGGGAACGGCCTGAACGCGTGCGTCAGCACGTCGCCCGGACGCAGCCGTCCGATGACCTCCTCGTATGATGGCGGCGGATGGTCGATATGCGCCATCAAGGGCATGCCGACCTCGTCGGCGACTTCCAGTGCGATGCCGAGCGCGTTCGACCCCTGCGTTCCCGATGCGTTGCGACCGACGCGCACCTTGATGCCGATGATGAGATCGCGATTGGCGTTGGCGACGGCGACCGCATCGGTCGGCGCCATCAGCCGGATGTCCTCGCCTTCGCCAACCATGACGGTGTTCGAGAACCCGTAGATGCCAGCGAACGAGACATGAAGATAGGCGAGAATGCGAACCTGGCATGGTTCGATCACATGCTTGCGGAAGCCCGCGAAATTTCCCGGGCCGGCGCTGCCGGTGTCGACCGAAGTAGTGACGCCTGAGTCGCGCGCGAACTGCTCGGCGTCAATGCCAAGCGACGTGCCGCCCCAATAGACATGCGTGTGAAGGTCGATGAGGCCGGGCGTCACGATATGCCCCGATACATCGCGAATGTCGGTGTCGGCGCCGCCTTTGAGATTGTCGCCGACCGCGGCGACCTTGCCGCTGGCGAAGGCGACGTCCGTCACGCGGTCAGTCTTTTGCGACGGATCGATGACGCGCCCGCCGCGCAGGATCAGATCATAAGCCATTCCAGGCGCTCTCCCCCAACATAATGCGACGCATGCGCGTCAATGAAACGCCGGCGCGGCGGGCGCTTGTCACGCGACCTTACACGCCGGCTTTCTGGGCTTCCTCGAGATAGATTTCGCGCAATCGTCGCGCGACCGGTCCGGGTTGTCCGCCGCCGACTGCTTTTCCGTCGATCTCGACGACGGGCATGACGAAGTTGCCGGCCGAGGTGATGAAGACTTCCGCCGCGTCCATGGCTTCGCGCACGGTGAAGGCGCGCTCGATGAACGGAATGCTGCGTTCTTCGCACAGGATCTTCAGGGCGGCGCGCGTGATTCCGGGCAGGATGTCTTGGCTGAGCGGCCGCGTCACCAGTTCGCCGTTCGGGGTGACGATGAAGATGGACGACGAGCCGCCTTCCGTCACGACGCCATCCGGCGTGTGCATCATCGCTTCATGGCAGCCCTTCTCGGCGGCCGCCTGTTTGGCCAGCACCTGGGCCAGGAGCGCGACACTCTTGATATCGCGGCGCGCCCATCGGATGTCGGGAACCGTGAACAGCTTGATGCCGGTGCGCGGCAGCGGAGATTCCGAAAAGTTCCGCTTTTGCGTGAACATGATCAGCGTCTGTTTCAGGTCCTTCGGCGGAAATGCGAAGTCGCGATCGGCGGCGCCGCGCGTCACTTGAAGATAAACCGAGCCTTCGACAACCTCGTTGCGGACGATCAGTTCCTTCTGGATCGCCACGATTTCCTCTTCTGTCGCCGGCATCTCCATGCCGATCTCGCGCAGCGAACGGTCGAGGCGCTTCAGGTGCGCGTCATTGTCGAGCAGCTTGCCGCCCATGACCGCCGAGACTTCGTAGACGCCGTCGGCGAACAGAAAGCCGCGATCGAAGACGGACACCTTGGCGTCGTGCTCAGGCACGAACACGCCGTTGACATAGACGATGCGGGACATGGCGAAGTTGATCTGTTTGGTGCGGGTCGCCGCACGACTCGCACGGCTGCGCCGCCCTGGACAAGGACTAATCCGCCGCAAGCCTTGCAAAGGGCTCAATGGGGCATGTCGCGCGGCGGAGCCGCAAGCTTCGCGCCGGGCGAGAGGAGGCGACGCGGACCGTTTCCGGTCCGCCAAGGACCGAATTCCTCTGCAGGAAAACCTTGGCGCTCGCCAAATGAGGGTCGCGGGCGAAGCCGCTGTCTGATGTTGTAACCCGCGGCCTTGGGCGCGCTTGCGTTTCCGGCCCATTGCGGCTTAAACCGCGGCGTTCGCGCGGGCAGCCGTAGCTCAGTTGGCTAGAGCGTCGGATTGTGGCTCCGAAGGTCGCTGGTTCGAGCCCAGCCGGCTGTACCATGCCCGAACATTCCTCGCCGAGGCGCAAGCGTCCCGAAAGGGTCAGGGGCTAGCGCCGCTCAGGCGGTGGACTCTGCGAGCGCGCGCTTGCTGCGCAACGCCTGGGACGGCTTGGTCCCGAACATCAGCTGATAGTCTTTCGAGAATCGACCCGTGTTGCTGTAGCCCAGCGATACGGCGATTTGCGTCACGGATTCGCTGGCGCATCCCTGCAGCCGGCGCTTCGCATATTCGAGCCGAAGTTTACGCAGCCGCCGCATGGGCGACTCGCCGAAGACATTTCGGAAGGTCAGTTGAAGATTGCGGGGCGTGCAACCGGCAGCGTCGGCGATGTCCTCGATCGTCACTTCCTCGAAGAGGTTGTGGCGCATGAAGTCGAGAGCGCGATTAACATAGCCGGGCGCGACGATATCGCCGGAGCGACGTAGCAGGTGCGAAACATTGCTGGGAACAGTCAGCAACAGGGAAAGCGCAATAGCGCTCTCGAAGGCTGCGCGCGCTTTCTGAGTATCCCCGTCGCCATCCTCGGGGGTCTTCAGCATCACGCCGACGACGCGGCGCAATTCGCTCAAAACTCCGCTCTGCATCGAAATGTTGGGCTGAAACACGAGGTTGCGAGGCAGCGCCACGCCGAAATGCCGGCTCGCAATTTCCAGAATCCGGTCATGCGGGATGCCGATGCCGGTTCTGATGTCATGCGCCCGAATGTTGATCCGTTCCCCTTCGGGGACCTTGACGCTGATCAGGTCGCCAGCGACGCCGGAGGCGAGGCATTCCCCGTTCTGGCGGACAAAGTGAGTTGATCCTGAATCGATAAACTCAAAGTAGAAATGTTGGGGCTCGGTCTCAGCCTTGGTGTGAATATCGAATTCACTGTGGAAGCGGACGAGACGGATCCGTCCGACATTGGCTTTCTTCAGTCTGAGAGAGTTTTCATTGGCGTTGGCCAGCCGGAACGAGAAGTGGCGGTTGCCCCCCACAAGGTCCAACAGCGTCTGTAAGACAGCCTCACCTCGATGCTCAAGCATGGCCCAGTCTCGCCAAATCTCCTAGGCTTCCTTTGTGAAATGCTTATTGCACAATTCTACACATTATGCAATGTCCTTTTAGTCGGGACGCAGGGCGCCGTTGGGTAATCGACGATTTCCCGAACGCGACACATCGGCCGCGCCCGCTGAAATGCTCAGTCAGCGAGCAGGATCGGAGAGTATGGATTTTCTGAAGTTTGCTGGCGTCGCCATGAGCCGCAGTAAGCCTCACCGTGCGATCCAACCGGGGGACCGCAAATGACCCCGCCGCCGGTCGCGAGGCCGAAGCCGCGTCACGAACCCACGTTTCGGGAGCGAATCGGCGCGCATTCGCTCCTGCTCACGCAGGGAGAGAAGGATCTGGCGGCGCTATTGCTCCAAAGCTTTCCGGAAGTCGCCTTCGAATCCACGGCTGAAATCGGCCGGCGGGTGGGCGTAAGCGCGGCCACAGTGACGCGCTTCTTCGCCAAGCTCGGATATGCCGGATTTCACGCGTTTCGCGCCGAGGCGCAGGGCGCAGTCCGCAGCATGCAAAGCTCGCCCGTCGACCGGCTCAATCCGAAAGCAGGCGGGGGAGCAAGCGCCGCCGCGACGCTCAAGCGCGGATTTGAACTGGAGCGTGGCAACCTGGATGCGACCCTCGCCGGCATCCGCGAAAGCGAATGGATCGCGCTCGCAGATCGCCTGCTGGAGCCGAACGGACGCATCTACGTTCTCGGAGAGCGCAAGGGATTCGCCGTCGCTTATTACCTCTACATTCATCTCAATTTGTGCCTGCCCAATGTCACCTTGTTGAACTTTCAGGGCGCGTTGACGCCGGACTCGCTCATTCGCGTCAGCGAAGACGACCTGCTGATCGCCATTGAGGGCAGGCGTTATGTCGCTTCGACCCGCCGCGTCGCGCGCGCCTTCCTGAGGAAGGGGGCGGAAGTCGCTCTCTGGACGGATTCCCCCCTCTCGCCGATCTACAAGGATGCGCGCTTTCGTGTCGTGCTCTCCACCGCGTCGCCGGGGCCGTTTGATTCTTACGCGGCCGCACTCGCTCTCTCGAATGCTTTGGCCAATCTGCTGGCTGAGAAGCTCGGCCGTAGTCTCGCAAAGACGCTTCAGGAGGGCGAAGCTGTGTGGCGGGAGTTCCACACCTTCGCGCAGCCTGGCGACGGCGAGGAATAGCGTTTCAAAACGAAACGGCGGGCGCAAGGCCCGCCGCTCCGGATTTGAGGCGTTCGCCGTCAGTTGCTGATGGTGACGCCGGAAGCTTTGAGCGTCGGCGTGAGCAATTCGATGTCGCGCTTCACGATCGCTGCAAGACCCTCGGGCTTGCGCTCTTCCTTCGTGGGCGTGATCGAGCCCAGTTCGGCGAAGCGCTTCTTGGTGGTCTCGTCCTCGAGCGCCTTGTCGAGCGCGGCGACGAGCTTGGCGATGACATCCGGCGGCGTGCCCTTTGGCGCAAAGAGCCCATTCCAGCTCTCGATCCGGAAGCCCGGCAGACCCGCCTCGGTCGTCGTCGGCACGTTGGCAATCGAAGGCGCGCGCGCAGCGGACGCAACGGCGTAGCCCTTGATCGCTCCGGCGTTGATCTGCTGCGCCAGGTTGGTCAGCTGGTCGCACATGAAATCGACCTGGCCGCCCATGAGATCGTTGAGGGCGGGACCCGTGCCGCGATAGGCGGCGGCGTTGACCTTTCCGAGTTTCGCCTGCGCGTTGAACAGGACGCAGGTCGTGTGCGAGACCGACCCGACGCCGGCATGCGCCTGCGTCACCTTCTCAGGGTTCTTCTGGATATGAGCGATCAGCTCCTTCAGATCCGCGGCGGGAAAATCCTTCTTCGTCACGACGACGATCGGCGATGCGTTACCGAGCCCTATGGGCTGGAAGCTCGTGATCGGATCATAGCGCAGGCTCGGATTGAGCCCGACCGAAGCCGCATGCGTTCCCATGTGGCCCATGATGATCGTATACCCGTCCGGCGCCGCCTGCGCGACGCGCGTCGAAGCCGTCTGGCCGGCCGCGCCGGCGACGTTCTCGACGAGTACGTTCTGACCCAGCGCCTTGCCCATGGGTTCGGCGAGGATCCGGGCGGTCACGTCGGTAGGTCCGCCGGCCGCAAATGGAACGATCAGGTTGATTGGTTTTGTCGGGTAGCCTTGCGCTGTGGCAACGCCAGCCGAAATCACGAGGCCGGCGACGGCCCCGAGAATGCCTTTTTTCAATACTGCCTCCCAGCTTTCAATGCCGTGAGCGTTAGGGGCCGCGCGCCGGGTTGTCCAGCGCGCGGCTACTCCGTGAACACAACATCGCGCTTTTTGTTCATCGCTGGCATCAGGGCGATGATGATCAGGATAGCCGCAACGGCAAGGAGCGCAGCGCTAAGGGGCCTTTCCACAAAGGTCAGCATGTCGCCGCGCGAAATGATCATTGCACGCCGAAGGTTCTCCTCCATCAGCTTGCCGAGAACGAAGCCGAGCAGCAGGGGCGCGGGCTCGAAGCCCATCTTGTAAAAGCCATAGCCGACAAGGCCGAAGAAGGCCGTCAGCATGACTTCGACCGGATTGTTGTTGATCGAATAAATACCGATGCAGCAGAAAATCATGATCGCCGGAAACATCAGGCGATACGGCACCTTGAGCAGCTTCACCCAGAGACCGACCAGCGGCAGGTTGATGATCAGCAGCATGAGATTGCCGATCCACATCGAGGCGACCATGCCCCAGAAAAGGTTCGGCGATTTCGTCATCACCTGCGGTCCGGGAATGATGCCGTGAATGGTCATGGCGCCAACCATCAGCGCCATCACGGCGTTCGGCGGAATGCCCAGGGTCAGAAGCGGTATGAACGAGGTTTGCGCGCCGGCGTTGTTGGCGGACTCAGGTCCCGCGACGCCTTCGATGGCGCCCTTGCCGAAGATAGATGGATCCTTGGCGAGCTTCTTCTCGACGGTGTAGCTCGCAAACGGTCCGAGAAGCGCGCCGTTGCCGGGCAGGATGCCGAGTATCGATCCGATCAGCGTGCCGCGCGCGATCGGCGCGATTGAGCGCCTGAACTCCTCACGATTCGGCAACAAGCTGCCGATTGCTCCCCGCACGACGTCGCGCGCCTCGGGATTTTCCAGATTGCGCATGACTTCGGCGAACCCGAAGACGCCCATGGCCAGAACGGCGAAGTCGACTCCGTCGGAGATTTCCTGCCAGCCGAATGTCAAACGCTCGGCGCCGGTCTCGAGATCCTGCCCGACCGTCGACAGCAGCAGACCGACGAGGATCATCGCCACGGCCTTCAGGATCGAGCCGCGCGCCAGAACGGTCGCGAAGACAAGGCCCATCACCATGAGCGAGAAGTATTCGGCCGGCCCGAATTTCAGCGCCAGGCCGGACAGCGGGGCTCCCAGCGCGGCGATCAGCAGGGTGGCGAACGTGCCGGCGATGAAAGAGCCGATGGCCGCGATGCCGAGCGCTGCTCCCGCGCGGCCCTTTCTCGCCATCTGATGGCCGTCGAGCGTCGTCACCACCGCCGTCGCTTCACCGGGAATGTTGACGAGAATCGCCGTGGTGGAGCCGCCATATTGCGCGCCGTAGTAAATGCCCGCCAGCATGATCAGCGCGCCGACCGGATCGAACTTGAAGGTCAGCGGCAGCAGCATCGCAATCGTTGCGATCGGCCCGACGCCCGGAAGCACGCCGACGAGCGTTCCGACGAGACAGCCGATGAGACACAGGAACAGCGTGTTGAAGGAAAAGGCGACGGAGAATCCGAGCGCCAGATTGCCGAGAAAATCGGTCATCTCAGCAACCTCTCAATAGCCGACGAGCCAGGGTGCGAGCGGAATCGGAAGATTCAGCGCGACCTTGAACAGGAGGAAGCAGAACGTCGTCATCACAGCCGTGAAGATGGCGAGTTCTCGCCATCGCGTTTCAGGCGATGCGAATCCGGCGATGAAGATCGCGAGCGGCCCGGAGCCGATGAGTCCGAGCGCCGGCGTTGTTAAGCCGATACCTCCCGGCAAGGGGATGCGGAAGCCGCGGATGGTCAGGCCGAACGAAACAATTCCGAGCGCGATGAAGAATGGACCCCGCCAAGGAATGCGCTCGATCGGTGGTCCGTCCCACTTCAGCGACCCGACGATGAGAGCGATTCCGCAGAGGCCGACGAGCACCGCGATCGCCCGCGGCAGCATGCCGGGCCCCATTGCGCGCATCGTGCCCGGATTGAGGTTCGATCCGGCCCACAGCGCAAACAGGGCAAGCGCGATCAGAAAGACGCCCGCCGCCAGATCCTGGGGCGCCTTGATATGGCCTCCGCCCTGCCAATTTCCCTGCATGAACGTTCTTCCCCGGTTCAATTGGTCTCGCTTGTGCGGAATGAACCGGGAGGGCGGTTGAAACCGCCTCTGCCCGTGGCCTGCAAGGCCGCGAGCATGTCTCCCTGTCGTTCCCTTTCTTTGTTACTTGGGTTTTAGACCGGGGTTGGCAGGGCTTTCAATTCATAAATTCAACAATCCGCCATTCTACAAGGGCGTAGGACTTTACAATTCCTCACAGTTTTTGTTGACGCTGCAGCGTTGGGCGCGTGGCGCGATCGGTCCGCGAATCTCCCCACGCGCCCGACGCCTCTACGCCGCCATCGCCGCTGGAAGGCAGGCGTCGCAGATTGCCGCGATATGGCGATGATCGGTGCCGCAGCAGCCGCCGAACACCGACAGACGGCGCATGCGGCCGCGCAGATTGCGGTAACGGACGCCGAGATCGACCGGATCACCGGCGTCGAGTTCGGTCGCCGCGTCGAGTTCCGCATGGCTCATCCGCGACGCGTTGGCGCGCATGCCGCGAATGCGATCCGTCCACGCCTCGCCTTTCTCCATCAGCCGGTCGAAGTGCGAGGGGTGTGCGCAATTCACCATGTAATAGGCGGTCGCGGCGTTGGTCTCGCGATCGACGCGCTCGATCGCAGACTGCAAGCTCTCGCCAGTCGCGAGATTGCCGTCCGTCTCAACGGTGAAGGAGCATACGACCGGCGCGCCGACCGCTGCTGCGGCGCGCACGATGCCGATCGCCTCTTCCGTGTAGTTCATGGTGATGGCGCTCACCATGTCGGCGCCCGCGTCGCGGAAAGCGGCGATTTGCGGCGCGTGATAGGCCTCGGCCTCTTCGGCCGTCATCAGCGCTTCGGGCCGATATCCATCGCCGCGCGGACCGACGACGCCGTTGACGAGGACACGCGCCGAATCGAGGCCTGAGTCATCGCGCAGCGAAGCCGCCCAGGCGACCGCCTCCGCGTTGATGTCGTTCAGCGCTTCCGCCGAATAGCCGAGCTTGGATCCCCAGTCGCGGTTGGCGCGCCATGTCGGAGTGTCGAGGATGAAGCCGACGTCGCGCTCGGCGGCGATGCGGAGATATGGCGCAAAATAGCGTCCGAGATGTTCGCGTCCCTCATCGGTCAGGAGCAGCGGAAAGGACGCAAAGCAGGACAGGTCGACGCCCTGCAGGAACACCAGCGTCGTCTCGAGCCCCCCGTCGGTCAAAAAGATGCGCTCGTCGATTTGGGGGATCGAACGTGGAGCGGACTGCATGATGCTTCTCCCTGTCGCGCGGGAGCCGGCGGCCCGCGGAAGGGGAACGCTCATGCCATATTACGCCGGCGCGCGCTGTTCCCTGGGGGACAGGGGCGTTGGCGGCCGCGATTCTGGGCGAT
>JBEVKO010000056.1:0-3347 GCA_040509705.1 Beijerinckiaceae bacterium | reverse complement strand
AGGCTAAATCAGGGCATCCCGGCCTGCCGATGGGCGCAGCCGATGCGATAGGATTTTCCTGCAACCTGAACCGATACCTGCGCCATCGCTCCTATCCCTGATCGCGCTCGGCGGCCGGCTCCAGCGCGGCCCTGATCTCACCGATCGCCCGGTCGATGCGCTCGCCGGTTTCGGCCAAAGCAGCGTCAAGCGCCCCGGCGCGCGCCAGCGCCATATCGAGGTCCTGCGCCAGTCGCGCCCGGTCCTCCTGCATCACCGACAGCTCCGCTTCGAGCTCTGGCCGCGCGCCCTCATGCGCAAGCTTCAGGCCGACGACCGTCTCCAGACCGTCAAGCGCGGCAGCGAGCCGGGCGAGTGCGCGATCGAGGGCGTTTGCGTCCGCCATCCCGTCAAGCCAAATCTCTCGTTTCGCCGAAACGACTCAGTGGTCGAAACCGTGGCGCACCGATTTCCTCACGTCAACACACGGACTTGCGCAAGCTTCCTCAAGCAATGTTCATCCACCGGCAATTGATCCCTGCTGGGCGGCGCGCGCGTTTGACTCGCGGGCCGCCGATGCTATCAGGCTGCCGCCCCGGGAATCCCCGTCTCCAAGGCGACCTTTTGAGGCGAATCCCGTCATACGACCGCTTCCGAACGCGCCGAAGAGTTCTTCATGTCAAAGCCGCAGATCGCTCACGCAGTTCTGGCGAACGCCATCCGCTCGCTGGCCATGGACGCGGTCGAGCAGGCTAAATCAGGGCATCCCGGCCTGCCGATGGGCGCAGCCGACATCGCGACGGTGCTGTTCACGAAATTCCTCAAGTTCGATGCGGCCCACCCCGAATGGAAGGACCGCGACCGCTTCGTGCTTTCGGCCGGCCACGGCTCAATGCTGCTCTATGCGCTGTTGCACCTGACCGGCGCCCCGGGGATGACTCTCGATGAAATCCGGCGCTTCCGGCAGCTCGAGTCGCATACGCCCGGACATCCCGAGAATTTCATGACGCGCGGCGTCGAGACGACGACCGGACCGCTCGGCCAGGGGCTTGCGACATCGGTCGGCATGGCGCTGGCCGAGAAAATGCTGGCGGCCGAGTGCGGCAAGAAGGCGGTCGATCATTTCACCTATGTGCTCGCCTCTGACGGCGACCTGATGGAGGGCGTCTCGCAGGAAGCGATCGCCATGGCCGGGCACTGGAAGCTCAACAAGCTCATCGTGCTCTTCGACGACAACGGCATCTCGATCGACGGCCCTCTCTCGCTTGCGGATTCGGTCGACCAGGTGAAACGCTTTCAGGCGGCGGGCTGGCGCGCCGAGCGCATCGACGGTCATGATCCGGCGGCGATCGCCGCGGCGATCGAGAAGGCGCAGAAGTCGACCAAACCGTCGCTCATCGCCTGCCGGACGATTATCGGCTACGGCGCGCCGAAAAAGGCCGGAACCTCGAAGGCGCATGGCGAGCCGCTCGGCGCGGACGAATTGAAAGCCGCCAAGGAGAAGCTCGGCTTGGCGGCGGAGGCGTTCTCGGTTCCTGCCGACGCCCTGAAGGCGTGGCGCGAGGCCGGCGCCCGCGGAGCTTCGGCTCGCGCCGAATGGGAATCGCGCATCGCTGCGCTCGCGCCGCGCAAGCGCGCGGAATTCGAGCGTCGGCTGAGGGGCGAGCGGCCGGCGAAGCTCGGCGACGCGCTGAAGGCTCATCGCGCGGCGCTGATCGCTGCGCCGCAGAACGTCGCAACGCGCAAATCATCCGAGATGGCGATTGAGGCCATCGTTCCGGTCATGCCTGAGTTTCTTGCGGGCTCCGCCGATCTCACGGGTTCGAACAACACGAAGGCGAAATCGGCGGTCGCTTTTTCGGCCAAGACGCCGAAGGGCCGCTACATCCACTACGGCATTCGTGAGCACGGCATGGCCGCGGCGATGAACGGGATCGCGCTGCATGGCGGCTTTGCGCCGAACGGCGCGACCTTCCTGGTCTTCACCGACTATGCGCGGCCTGCGATGCGCCTCGCGGCGCTGATGGGCCTGCCGGTCGTCTATGTCATGACCCACGACTCGATCGGGCTTGGCGAGGACGGGCCAACGCATCAGCCCGTCGAGCATTTGGCGGCTTTGCGCGCCATTCCGAACATGCGCGTCTTGCGGCCGTGCGATGCGGTCGAGGTCGCCGAATGCTGGGAGCTCGCGCTGACGCGCACCGAGGGGCCGACCGTGCTGGCGCTGACGCGACAGAATCTTCCGCAGGTGCGTACAGACGCGAACGGCAACCGCTGCGCTCAGGGGGCGTATGAATTGGCGCCGGCCGAAGGCGGCAAGGCGCAGGCGACGATTTTCGCCACCGGCTCGGAGATCGAGGTGGCTCTCGGCGCGCGCAAGCAGCTTGCCGAAAAGGGCGTGCGCGCCCGCGTGGTCTCAGTTCCCTCGCTCGAACTGTTCCTCGGCCAGCCGGACGATATCCGCGCCAAGATCATCGGCGACGCGCCCATTCTCGTCGGAGTTGAGGCCGCCGTGCGCCAGGGTTGGGACGCGCTGATCGGCGCTGACGGCGTTTTCGTCGGCATGTCGTCTTTCGGCGCCAGCGCGCCCTATAAGGACCTCTACAAGCATTTCGGCATTACGCCGGAGGCGGTGGCTGCGGCGGTGATGAAGGCGCACAATCGCGCCTGAAGCGAGCGGGCGCCACGGCGCCGGATAATTGGAGATCAATCATGGCGGTCAAGGTTTTCATCAACGGATTCGGTCGCATCGGGCGTAATATACTTCGCGCCATCGTCGAGTCAGGCCGCAAGGACATCATCGTCGTCGGCGTGAATGACCTCGGCCCGGTCGAGACCAACGCTCATTTGCTGCGCTACGACAGCGTGCATGGCAAGTTTCCGGCGGACGTGAAGGTCGACGGCGACGCAATCGTCATCAATGGCCAGAAGATCAGGGTCACCGCCATCAAGGATCCGGCGACGCTGCCGCACAAGGAGCTCGGCGTCGACATCGCGATGGAATGCACCGGCATCTTCACCGCGAAGGACAAGGCCTCGGCGCATCTTACCGCCGGAGCAAAGCGGGTCCTCGTCTCGGCGCCGTCGGACGGCGCCGATCTCACCGTGGTCTACGGCGTCAACCACGACAAGCTGACGAAGGACCATGTCGTCGTCTCGAACGCCTCCTGCACCACGAACTGTCTCGCGCCGCTCGCCGCCGTTTTGCATGAGGCCGTCGGCATCGAGCACGGCATGATGACGACGATCCACTCGTACACGGGCGACCAACCGACGCTCGACACCATGCACAAGGATCTCTACCGCGGACGTGCCGCGGCGCTCTCGCAGATTCCGACCTCGACCGGTGCGGCGAAAGCCATCGGCCT
>JBEVKO010000055.1:0-3041 GCA_040509705.1 Beijerinckiaceae bacterium | reverse complement strand
TCGATGCCTTGATGCGCTTCACCTGTTGCTGCACGGCTCCCGCATCAGGCGTCGCCGAACCGGTAATGCCGGTGATCGACACGTAGTAGACGAAGCCGGACGTGTTCGCGAGCACGGCGGGGAGGCGCTTGTCGTCGGTCGTCGGGGTCGCAAGGCGGATGAAGGCGATTCCGGCCTTGAGAGCCGGCAGGCAAAGCTCCCTGTCCTCTTCCGGAGGAAGATCGACGATGATCAGGCCATCGACGCCGACGCGCTTGGCGTCGCCCAGAAATCGCTCGACGCCGTAAATGTAGATTGGATTGAAATAGCCCATCAGCACAACCGGCGTGTCGGCGTTTGCGGCGCGGAAGTCGGCGACGTCGGCGAGAGTCTTCGCCACGCCCTGTCCGGCGTGAAGCGCGCGCAGGCCGGCGGCCTGAATCGCGGGACCATCCGCCATCGGATCGGTGAACGGCATGCCGAATTCAACGATGTCGGCGCCGGCCTTGGGCAGGGCCTCAAGAAGAGCGCGCGCCGTGTCCCGATCCGGATCGCCGGACATGACATAGGTCACAAGGACGGCGCGATTTTCCGCGCGGGCGCGGCCGAAGGCCCTGGCGATGCGTTCAGTCATCAAAGGTGTCCCGGCGCATTCGGCGCCCACAGTGTCGTCCGCTCGCTAGCATAGGCCTGCCGCGAGCGGAACCGCATGGACTCTCAAGTGCGTCGCAGCTAATGTTCATGGTATGTTCTGGAAGGGAGTAAGCTGATGAAGCTATTTTGGGCCCCTCAAAGCCGCGCCATGCGCGCCCTGTGGATGATGGAGGAGATCGGGGCGCCTTATGAGCGTGTGCTGATCGACATCCGCAGCGGGGCGCAGGACCGCCCAGAGTACCGTGCAATCAACCCGCTGGGGAAAGTCCCGGCGATCGAGGATGACGGCGTCGTCGTCAGCGAGTCGGGGGCCGTCATCGCCTATCTCGCGGATCGATACCCCGAGACGGGGCTTGCCCCAAAGATCGGCGAGAGGGACCGCGGCCCCTATCTCAAGTGGCTGTTCTATTCGCCGCTGATCGAGTTCGCCATCCTGGAAAAATTCGCCAAGCTCGAACTGCCGAAAGTCACGGCCGGGTGGGGATCGCATGCGCTGGTGGTCGGCGCGCTCGACGACGTCCTTCAGAAGGGGCCATGGCTTCTCGGCGAACGCTTCTCTGCGGCGGACGTACTTATCGGTTCGGACATCTGGTACGCCGTCGAGGGCTTCAAGATGATCGAGAAGCGACCCAGCTTCGCCGCCTACATCGAGCGCTGTCTCGCGCGGCCGGCGATGCAGCGGGCGATGAAGATCGGCGAGACCGCAGCCTGACGATCAGATCCGCATCGCGACCCGGCGCAAGCGCCATTGCGCGCGGGCGCCGGCCATGGTCAACACGTCAGTGCGCACACCCTGAAGCCGATGACGTCGCTGATCGACCGGATCGCATTTCTGCCTGACCTCGCGATTCTCGCACTCGGCGCAGCGTTCGTTGCAGCGCTCGCGCTCGGCGTTGCGTGGGTCGCCCATCGCTTCTGGTTCGCAGACAGGCTTCCCCTGACCGATGCGCACGTCAAGATCGCTGACCTCGTTCATGGCAGCCTGCTCGCCTTCACCGTCTTCGTCCTCGCTCTCGCGCTGACCGATGTGCGCGCCAATCTCGGGAGAGCGGACGACGCTGCGCTGCGCGAAGCATCGACCATCGCGCGACTTGACCGCGAACTGGAGGCGCTGGGGCCCGAAGCCGCAACTGCGCGGCAGAAGCTGAAGTCCTACGCGCGCGCCGTTCTCAGCGATGAATGGGCGACGTTGAGCCGGTCGCCGCCCACGCTCTCAGCCGCAGCACAGAGCGAACTCTCGGCGCTCGTGCAGGAGGCGCGGCGGCTGGCGAACGCCCACGCCGGCGACGCCGGCTCGCTGCGGACGCTCACGGGCGCGATGGAGGACCTGCGCCAGGGGCGCCTGGAATTTGCGACCAAGAGCGTGCCGGGCGTCTTCTGGTGGATGATCGCCGCTTTCGTCCTGGGGACGATGGCGATGTACGGACGCAACCCGATGGACGCGACGGGAGCCGCCCTGATCATCGTCCACATGGCCGCGATCGGCCTCGTCATCGCGCTCATCATCGTCATGGACGAACCGTTCCGCGGCCAGACCAGCATCTCGTCGGTTCCGATCGGCAAGGCGGCGGGTCTCTGATGAAGGATCGCAGCGGTCGGCGGAACGCGCGGCGAAACCCGCCGTCTCCTTTTGACCGCTGCATCGAACGCACAGCGCCAGTCGGACGGAGGCGGCCCTTTCATGCATGAGGTGCGCAACAATCCGGAGAAGCGGCGCTTCGAGATGGATCTGCCGGAAGGAACGGCGTTCGCCAACTACATCGAGCGCGACGGCGTATTCATTGTCACGCACACGGAGACGCCGCGGGCAATCCGGGGCCGCGGGTTCGGCGCCATTTTCGTGCGCGGGATGCTCGACCTCATCAGCGCCGAGAAGCGCACGATCACGCCGATGTGCTCCTTCGTCGCCGACTATATGAGACGCCATCCTGACACGCAGGAGTTGATCGCGCGGTAGGCGCGCCCCGCCTTTACCCGAAGAGCTTGCTCACTGGTGCGATCCGTGTTACTTAGCCAGACTTAGCCAAGGACGGATTAATGCCTGTCGTCAACATGCTCGATGCAAAGTCCAACCTGTCGAAACTCGTCGACCAGGTGGAGAGCGGCGCCGCGAGCGAAATCATCATCGCGCGCAATGGCAAGCCGGCCGCCAAGCTGGTTCCTCTCGGGCCTTCACAGTCAGCGGTTCGTCGGCTCGGACTTCTTGCCGGCCGCTTTGCGCCGATGCGACGCGAGGACTTCGACGCCGCCAATAGCGCTATCGCGAAGCTATTCGGCGCCGCCAAGTCGCGGCGCTAAGTGCGGCTTCTGCTCGACACACATATCGCGATTTGGGCGTTGACCGGCCCCGAACTCATCGGAACGCGCAGCCGTGAACTGATCGCCGATCCGCAGAACGATGTTTTCGT
>JBEVKO010000054.1:0-6061 GCA_040509705.1 Beijerinckiaceae bacterium | reverse complement strand
GCCGCGGCGATACTCGAATTTGTCGACCGCCTTCATCAGGCCGATGTTGCCTTCCTGGATGAGGTCGAGGAACTGCAGGCCGCGGTTGGTGTATTTCTTGGCGATCGAGATCACGAGGCGCAGGTTCGCCTCGATCATCTCCTTCGTCGCCTGGCGCATCTCGCGCTCGCCCTTCTGGACCATGAGCACGATCTTGCGGAATTCGCCGATCTCGAGGCCGGTCTCCTGGGCGAGGCCGTTGATGTGGTCGCGAATGGCGTGCACGCGATCCTTCTCGCGCGCGATGAATTCGCGCCAGCCCTTGGTGGTGAGCTTGGAGACGCGTATCAGCCATTTGGGATCCATCTCGGACCCCTGCCATTCGCGCAGGAAGCCGTCGCGCGACACGCCATAGCTTTCGGCGAGGCGCATGAGCTTCACCTCATGGCTCATCAGCTTCTTGTTGATGTCGTAAAGCTGCTCGACCAGCGCATCGATGCGGTTCTGGTTGAGCGACAGCGACTTCACGTCGCCGATCACGTCATCCTTCAGTTTCTTGTGCTTGCGCTCCTGCGCTGGAGTGAGCGCGACGCTCGCCGTCAGCTTGCCTTCGACTTTCTGGTCCTGAAGGCGGCGCAGCTTCTTGTATTCGCCGGCGATGCGATCGAACGTTTCGAGCACGCGCGGCTTGAGCTCCGCTTCCATCGCGGACAGCGACACGTTGTTCTCATCGTCCTCGTCGGCCTCGGGCTCAGGCGCCGGCTCGCCTTCGCGCTCCTCGTCGGAGAAATCGTCATTGGCGGGACGGACCGCGGGCGCGGCGGCGGGCGGCGGCGAAACGCTCGCGCCAAGGGGCGGCGGGGCCGGCGGCGGCGCATTCTTCGCGTCCGGCCCTGCATAGGTCGCTTCCAGATCGATGATGTCGCGCAGCAGCACCTTGCCGGCCATCAGTTCGTCGCGCCAGATGATGATCGCCTGAAAAGTCAGCGGGCTCTCGCAGAGGCCCGCAATCATCGCTTCGCGGCCGGCCTCGATGCGCTTGGCGATGGCGATCTCGCCTTCGCGCGACAGGAGTTCCACCGCGCCCATCTCGCGCAGATACATGCGCACCGGATCGTCGGTGCGGTCGACCGGCTCGGACGCCTTCTCGACCTTGATGATGGCCGTCCGCGAGGCTTCGGTGACCTCCCCGCCCTCCGGCTCGTCCTCCTCGGGAGCAGCGGTCTCGCCCTCGGCGGCCTCCGCTTCCTGGTCGTCGTTCTCGACCACGTTGATGCCCTGGTCGCTGAGCATCGAATAGATGTCCTCTATCTGGTCGGAGGACACCTCGCCGGCCGGCATCACCTCATTGATCTGATCGATCGTCACATAGCCACGCTTCTTGGCGAGCTTGATCATCCGCTTCACGGCGGCGTCGTTCATGTCCAGGAGCGGGCTGTCGCCGGTCTCGGGAGCCGCTTCGCCGTCTTTCTTTTCGATCGGTTTGGTCGCCATTCTATGTGCTCCGCTGAAACGGACCCTCTACCCTAGGGGCTCCGTTTCACCCGGCGGCGGCTGCGCCGGGCTTTGATTCAGTTGACGGCCGATTCGCTCTCGTCCGTCGCGCCCTGAGCGCCATCCGTGGGCGAATTATGGCCGCCGCGCCAGACAACGCTCGAAGGCGGGCCCGGCGCCGCCGAACCCACCCATGATTCGCACCATCAGCCAGAGGCTGTGAAAGCCTCCTTAACCACAGAGGGACGAAGGAGTCCCCCTAAAACTGGGCGTTCTCGACAATCCAGGCTCAGTTCGCCGTGCGTGAGGCGAGTCCCGAGCCGGCGATGATCTCGTCGGGGTCGGCTTCCGCCCCATCGAGATCGGCAAGTTCCGTCTTGATCTCCAGGATGCGCGCAAGGGCGGTCTCATCGTCCGCCTCGCCGAGCGCCCGTTCGGCCGCCTTCAGTTCGCTATGTAGCGTCACCGAGCGCCGGTGCAAGGCGAGCGCCTGTCGCAGGGCGTCGGAAACGCGCATTTGGTCGGCTTCCGGATCGAGGGCCCAGCGGTCGCCTGGCCGCACCCCCTCTTCCAGCTGCCGGAGTTGAGCCGTCAGCCCGATCCGGTCCATCATGGCCGGGATCGCGTCAGGCGTGGCTTCGGATCCGACCACGTCGAGCAGGCTACGCCGAAACCGTTCTGCTTCCCGCCCGATGAGAGGCAGTTCCGCCAGATCCTCGACCAGTCGTTCGAGAAGCGCGGGATGACGAGCGAGAATGGTAAGGATGAGCGCTTCCCGCGGGGTCGCCGCCAGCCGGCGCGAGAACAGCGGGTGGCCCGCCAGTCCTGGAGACGCGCGCAAGGGCGCGGCGGGACGGGTGGCGAAACCGCTGCCTGGCCCGCGCTCGAACGGGCGCTGGTTGCGCCAGGGAGGCCGAGCGCGCTCGTTCCGGGACTGGAACAGTAGCGCGTTGAGGCGGCCGTCCATCTCGGCTCTGTAATGACGGCGGACATTTTCGTCGCCGATGGCCTGAAGCGACTGTCTGACCCTCTGCTCGAAGGCGGCGCGGCGCTCTGGCGTATCCAGAGGCTGGGCCTCGACCTCGCGCGACCATAGGAGGTCCGCGAGAGGACGCGCCGAACCGACAACGGCCTCGACGGCGCCCGCTCCGTTGGCGCGCAGCAGGTCGTCCGGGTCCTGTCCCTCCGGCAGAAGCGCGAAGCGCAGGGATTTTCCGACCTGCAGCAGCGGCAGGGCGTTGTCGATCGCCCGATACGCCGCCCGGCGGCCCGCCTTGTCGCCGTCGAAGCAAAGGATCGGCTCGTCCGCCATGCGCCACATGAGGCCGAGTTGTTCCTGCGTCAGCGCCGTCCCGAGCGGCGCGATCGTATTGGGAAATCCGGCAAGCGTCATGGCGATGACGTCGACGTAGCCTTCGACGGCGATCACTGTTCCGCGCTCGTGCGACGCCTTGCGGGCGATCTGGTGGTTGTAGAGAACCTCGCCCTTATGAAAGAGCACAGTGTCGGGCGAGTTGAGATATTTCGCCTGCGCATCTTTCTCCATCGCCCGCCCGCCGAAGGCGATGAGGCGCCCCCGCAAATCCGCAATCGGGAACATCACGCGGTCGCGGAACCGGTCGTAGGGGACGGCGATGTCGTCGCCATGGATCAGGAGGCCGGTTTCGGTCATGGCGTCCTTTTCGACGCCCTTTCCGGCCAGGAAATCGCGCAGAGCAAATCTTTCTGCAGGCGCATAGCCTAGCTGGAAGGCGCGCTGGGTCTCCGGCGACAGGCTGCGGCCGGAAAGATAGGCGCGCGCCTTCGACCCCGCGGCCGAACGCAACTGCTCTTCGAAGAACCGGGCGGCGAGCTCCATGACCTCATGCAGGCTGGCGCGGCGCTCTTCCCGCTCCTCGGCTTCGCGCGTCATGCGCGGAACTTCGAGCCCGGCTTCCCCCGCCAGCCGCTCCACCGCTTCCGGGAAGGTCAGCCCCTCTGTCTCCATGACGAAGGTGAAGATGTTGCCGTTCTTGCCCGAGGAGAAATCGAACCACGCTTGTTTCTGGTCGTTGACGAAGAAGGAGGGCGTCTTTTCCGAGTTGAAGGGCGACAGCCCTTTCCATTCCCGCCCCGCCTTCGTCAGCCGCACGCGCTTGCCGACGACCGCCGACACCGGCAGCCGCTGCTTGATTTCCTCGATGAAGGTGGAGGGGAAGCGCATGGAGGCATTCTAGGGCGCCGGAGCTTGCTTGAAACGCTTTGGTTTGAAGGGCTCTGTGGAAAAGCATTGCGTCGCCGCGAACCCGCGGGCCAAGCCCGCCACAGGATTGTCGGCTTGCGTCCCTATCCCAAAATCGTCATGGCCGGACTTGGTCCGGCCAGCCACGAAAGACCAAGCAACTGTCGTCATGAACAAAGTGGGCCGGCGCCGACCCATCCGACTGGCGCTTCTGGGCCATTCACCTTCTCCCCGCCACGGGGAGAAGGCGAGGCGGCATCGCCGCGCAACGCCACTTTCACGGCACGAAGGCGAGAAAGAGATAGGTCGCGAACAGAATAAGGTGCACGACGCCGGCGAGAATATTGGTGCGGCCGGCGCCGAAGGTCAGCATGCTGATCAGGATGGTGACCGAGAGCAGCACGGTGTCCGACGAATCCAGCCCGAGCGTCAGGGGCTTTTCCACCCAGATGCTGATGGCGGCGACGGCCGGCATCGTCAGGCCGATGGTTGCGAGCGACGAACCAAGCGCAAGGTTGACGCTTTTTTGCAATTCGTCGCGCTTGGCGGCGCGGATGGCCGCGACGCTTTCCGGCAGCAGGATGACCAGCGCGACGATGATGCCGACCACCGCATAGGGCGCGCCCAGGAGCCCCACGCCATACTCGACCACCGTCGCGAATTTCTTCGACAGCAGAATGACTGCGGTGAGCGCGAACAGAAGCAGAATCAGACTGATGATCGCCGCCCGGTTGGACGGAATATGCTCTGAACCGCCCGCTCCATCGCCGTCCTCGCCGAGCACAATGAAATAGTCGCGATGCCGCACGGTTTGGATGAACAGAAATGCGGCGTAGAGGATGATGGTGACAATGCTGACGAAGACGAGTTGCGAGACTGAATATACCGGTCCCGGCGACGCGCGTGTGAAGTTCGGCAGCACAAGGGTGAGCGTCGCCATCGCGATCAGGACATGCAGATAGGAGGCCGCGCCCTTGGTTCGGAAGCCCTGCTCGCCGTGGCGCAGGCCGCCGACCACGATGCACGCGCCAATCAACCCGTTGCACACGATCATGACCACGGCGAAGACGGTGTCGCGCGCCAGCGTCGGGGTCGCATCGCTTGACACCATTATCGAAATGATGAGCGCGACCTCGATGATCGTCACCGCCGCGGTGAGCACCAGCGTCCCGTAGGGTTCGCCGGTTCGGTGAGCGATGATTTCAGCGTGATGAACCGCTGCGAAAACGGTGCCGAACAGAATCGGAATCAGGAACAGCGACAGGACCGCGCCAAGGCCGGATGACGGCGTGGCTCCGAACGCTGTCGTGATCGCAAACAACGCGCAGGCGGCAAGCGGAAACGCCCAGGTCGAGACTGGAATCTTGTCTGCCCCCCCGCCAGCCATCTTTACTCCAGCCTTCCTGCGGCAAACGTCATCCGCGCCTGGTTGTGCCCGATATTCGCCGACCAGCGCTTCGGCTCAAAGCCGGCGTGTTTCAGCACAACCACCATGTCGGCTTCGCTGTAGGTTGTCAGCCCGATTTCGCTGCGCAGGGCGCTGTAGCGTGAGAAAGCCGTACGCACGAGCCCCGCGACCGCCGCCATGAGAAATCCGCCCTGCGCGGCGAACGACAGGAGAGCGCGCGCATCTGTGAGCGGACCGACATCCGGAGGAACGACGTCGCCGACAATCAGCCTGCCGCCGGCCTTCAGCTTACGCCGCCATAGATCGAGCAGCGCCGACAATTCCTCGCGCGACAGATATTGCGCCAGCGAGTTGGCGACGACCATGTCGAGCGACTGGTCTGCGATGAGGGTTTCGATCTCCTCCGGAGCCAGCGTCTCGATCTTCGGCTCATGGGCGAACCGTTCCCTGACGCGGGAAAGCACCGCCGGCGCGCCGTCGCAGAGATAGAGCCTGGCGCAGCGCCGCGCGACTTCGCCGGCCGAGCGCGCCTCTCCGCAACCATGATCGAGAACCCGCGCGCCGCCCGGCGGAATCAGTCGGGCGATGTCCTGCGCGACGCGCGCGTCATGCAGGATCTTGTGCCGCTCGCTGACATATACCGGCGGATTCTCGTTCCAGTAGTCGCGCCAGGTCATGTCCAGCGCGTCCGTCGCCGTCACGCCGCCTTGCGGCCGCGCGCTTCATCCATCATCGCGACGAAACGGTCGAAGAGATAGTGGCTGTCGCGCGGTCCGGGCGAAGCTTCGGGATGATGTTGCACGGAAAAGGCCGGCCGATCCGTCAGGGTGATTCCGCAGTTGCTCCCATCGAACAGCGACACATGCGATTCCTTCGCATTCGCCGGCAGCGTCTTCGGATCGACCGCGAACCCGTGATTCATCGACACGATCTCGACCTTGCCGGTCGCATGCTCCTTC
>JBEVKO010000053.1:0-8713 GCA_040509705.1 Beijerinckiaceae bacterium | reverse complement strand
GCACGATCCCACAGACGCACATCGAAATTCGCCAGCACGCCGTCGCAGGTCGCGAGCAGCGCGGCCACGAGATCGGTCTTGAGGCGCGGCATGATCACCTGACATTCAGGATCGCCAAACCGGACGTTGTATTCGATCAGCTTCGGCCCTTCGCGAGTCAGCATGAGGCCGGCGAACAGCACGCCCCTGAAAGGCGCGCCGTCGCTCGCCATCGCGGCGATGGTCGGACGAATGATCTCTTCCATCGCGCGCTTTTCGAGCTGCGGCGTGAGCGCCACCGCCGGCGAATAGGCGCCCATGCCGCCCGTGTTGGGGCCCACGTCGCCATCGCCGGCGCGCTTGTGGTCCTGCGCCGACGCCAACGGAATCGCCGTTGCGCCGTCGCACAGCGCAAAGAAGCTCGCCTCTTCGCCCTCCATGAATTCTTCAATCACAAGCGAGGCGCCGGCTTCTCCGAGCCCGCCCGCAAACATCATGCGGATCGCGTCGTCTGCCTCAGTCAGCGACGTCGCGACGACGACGCCCTTGCCTGCGGCGAGCCCGTCGGCTTTCACCACGATCGGCGCGCCGACCTTGCGCACATAGGCGAGCGCATCATCGACATTCGCGAAACGTTCGAACGCGGCGGTGGGAATTCCGGCGCGCCGACAAAGCTCCTTGGTGAATCCCTTCGACCCTTCAAGTTGCGCCGCCGCCGCGCCAGGACCGAATGCCTTGATGCGCGCCTCTGTGAGAGCGTCGACCACGCCCGCGACAAGCGGTCCTTCCGGACCGACGACGACGAAATCGATTCCCACCCTGCGGCAGAACTCAACAACGGCGCCGTGGTCGCCGACATCAAGCGGAACATTTTCGCCGCATTGTGCGGTCCCTGGATTGCCCGGCGCAATGAACAGCTTGTCGCAGAGCGGCGAAGCCGAAAGAGCCCAGGCGAGCGCGTGCTCGCGTCCGCCCGAACCGATGAGAAGAATCTGCATGCGCCGAATCCGGTGAGAGCGCGGTCTTAGGGCCTGGAACCGCTGGCGCCAACGTCGATCGGCATTCTGCTACACATAGACGTTGAAGTGCGGATCTGCGGGCCGCTCTCTCTTCCCGATGGGGAGCGCGGGCGCAGTGCCGGGCCGCTGGCCTCGCGTCCCCGCAGACGCTAAACCGCAAAGATGTCCAGCGAGCCGGCGCCCACCAACGCGCTTGAAATCACCGTCACGGAACTCTCGGGCGCGCTGCGCCGCTCGGTCGAAGAGCAGTTCGGGAACGTGCGCGTGCGCGGCGAGGTGTCGAGCTATCGCGGGCCGCATTCCTCCGGGCATGTCTATTTCTGCCTGAAGGACGCCAACGCCCGAATCGATGCGGTGATCTGGAGAAGCACGTTCAACCGCCTCCGCTTCAAGCCGCAGGAAGGGCTCGAGGTCATCGCCACCGGCAAGGTGTCGACGTTCCCGGCCAAGTCGACGTACCAGATCGTCATCGAACAGCTGGAGCCAGCCGGCGTCGGCGCGCTGATGGCGCTGCTCGAGGAGCGGCGCAGAAAGCTCGCGGCGGAAGGGCTGTTTGAGCAGGGACGCAAGCGGCCGACGCCGTATCTGCCTGCCGTCATCGGCGTCGTGACGTCGCCCAGCGGCGCCGTCATTCGCGACATCCTGCACCGCCTCGCCGACCGGTTTCCGCGCCGCGTCCTCGTCTGGCCCGTGCGCGTCCAGGGCGAGGGCTCGGCAGAGGAAGTGGCCGCGGCGATCCGCGGCTTCAACGCGCTCGATGTCGCCGGCCCGACGCCCCGTCCCGATGTGCTGATCGTCGCGCGCGGCGGCGGCTCGCTGGAGGATCTCTGGGGCTTCAACGAGGAGATCGTCGTGCGCGCCGCCGCCGCCAGCGCGATTCCGCTGATTTCGGCGATCGGGCACGAAACGGACTGGACGCTGCTCGACCTCGTCGCCGACGTGCGCGCGCCAACGCCAACGGGCGCTGCCGAAATGGCGGTGCCAGTGCGCGCCGATCTGCTCGCCAACCTGCACAATCTCGCCGCGCGACGCCGCAGCGGCCTACGACGTTTTCTCGATGCGCTGAAGACGGAATGGCGCAGCGCGGCGCGGGCGCTGCCTCAAGGTCCGGCGCTGCTGGCGCCGCCCCGCCAGCGGCTAGATCTTTCGGCGCAGAATCTATCGCTCTATCTCGCGCGGAAGATGAGAAACGTCGAACTCGCCGTCGCGCGGCTCGGAGCGCGCCTGCATGCGCGATCGCCGCAGGCCCTCATCGCCGCGCGCCGCGCGAAGTTTGAAGCGGTTGGAGGCCAGAGCGCGCCTGCGTTGAAGCGGCGCCTGCGCGATGAGGCGCGGCATGTCGCGATCATGGCGGACCGGCTGCGGCGGGCCATGCTGGCGCGCGCCTCGATCGAGGGCCGACGTCTGCACCACGACGCGACGCGGATCGCTTCGCTCGGAATGCGTCTCCGGCGCGCGGCCGCGACAGGACAGGCGACGCGGCGCGCACGGCTCACGTCGCTCGGCCAGTTGCTCAACAGCTTGAGCTATCGCAACGTTCTCGAACGCGGATACGCGGTTGTGATGGATGTTGGAGGCCAACCGGTGACGCGCGCCGCCGCCGTGGCGCCGGGCGCTCCGCTTGAGCTGCAATTCGCCGACGGCAAGGTGGATGTCACTGCCAACGACCGCGGGCGCGCGGCGTCGGCAACGAAACCGGCGCGGGGCTCAAAAAAGTCGGCGACCTCTCAGGGCGATTTGTTCTGATTTTTAAGGTATTTACGCCGACATTTGCGGCGCGGCCCATTGACCGCTTGTGCCGGCCGGTCCGTTGCGGCAAAAGCCGCTGACCGGAAGACGAGCGATGAACCGCCACGAGCGCCCGCAAAAACCCCTGAGCGAGGCCGTCATCGAATATCTCGATGCGGATCTGAAGGTGATTCGGCCCGGAGCGTTCGTCCGCTGCGCGGTGTCGGGCCAGCCCATTCCCATCGACCAGCTCAAGTATTGGTCGGTCGACCTGCAGGAGGCTTACGCGTCGCCGGAGGCCGTGCTCACGCGCGTGCGTAGGGGCAAGCCCGCAATCAAGCTCTAGGGAGAAAGGGCGCGTCGCAGCAACGCGCGCATGCCGGCCTCATCCTCGAATGTCAGCGTCACCGGCAGTGCGACGAGCGTCCCGCCGAATATTGACGCGGCCCGGTCGCCGATGCGCATGGCGTCCTTCACCGTCGTAACGGGCCGCCATCCGCGCGCTGCGGCGCGTTCGGCGATCGCTCGCAATTCCGCATCGGCATAGGAGTGATGGTCTGCGAAGGCGACGCGCTCCCTGACGATGGCGCCGGCCGCCGCGAGCGTCTTGAAGAATTTTTCCGGGCGCCCGATTCCGGCGAAGGCAAGGACATCACGTCCGAGCAGCTCCTGGATGGCGCTGTCCGGCGGAGCGAAAGCCGCGCTGAAGATCGCATATCGATCGTCGACGAGCGCGGCCGCATCTTTCGTCGCATTCTCCGTCGCGCCGATAATGATGACCGCGTCGACAAAATCCTTGTGGGCCGCAACCGGCGCGCGCAGCGGACCGGCTGGCAGGCAATAGCCGTTGCCAAAGCCCACCTCCCCGTCGATGACGGCGAGGGACAGCGTCTTTTCGAGCGATGGATTCTGCAGGCCGTCATCGAGCAGGATGACGGTTGCGCCGCCGGCGATCGCAGCTTTCGCGCCGGCCGCGCGATCCCGCGCTACAAAGCATCGCACATGCACGGCGATTTCGAGCGGCTCGTCTCCAACCAGCCCCGCATTCTGCCGCGCCGGCTCCACCTCGACCGGCCCGACGTTCGACCCGCCATAACCGCGCGAGACGACGATCGGCTGTTCGCCCATGTCGCGCAGCATCCTGGCGAGCGCAATGACGGTCGGCGTCTTGCCGGCGCCGCCGGCGGTGAGGTTGCCGACGCAGATGACAGGCTTTGAGACGCGCAGCCCCTGGCGGCGCATGCGACGCGCGGCGATGGCTCCGTAGGCCGCGCCGATCGGGGACAATGTGAGCGCCGCCAGTCCCGGCTTGCGGTTCCAGAACGCCGGCGTGCGCCAGGCCATCGTCAGGCGGCCGGCGCCAGAGAGAGCAACGGCGCGATCGACTCGAACGAGCGGTCGGTGGCTCCGGTCAGCGCATCGACGATGGCGAACGCCCGATCCCCCATCGCGCGCAGGCCGGCGGCGTCCGAAAGCAGCGATACGACCTCGCGGGCGAGAGCGTCGGCGTCGGCCACCATCATCGCGCCGCCGCGATCGAGCGCCGCATAGCTGTCGGCGGCGTTTTTCACATGCGGTCCATGAAGGATCGCGACCGACAGCTTGGCCGCTTCGAGGGGATTGTGGCCGCCGATATCCACCAGAGTGCCGCCAACCAGCGCAATCGGACTAAGTCGATAGAAAAGTCCCATTTCTCCGAGCGTATCTGCGACATAGACGCCCGTGCCGCGCCGCGGCAGACCATCGCGCGAGCGCAGCGCAACACTGAGGCCGTCCATCGTCGCGATCTCGGCGATTTCGCCGCCACGGTCGGGATGTCGCGGCGCGATGATCGTCAGCACATCAGGAAATTGCTCGGCGATGAGGTGATGGGCGGCAATGACCGCATCGTCTTCGCCGGGATGCGTGCTCGCCGCGAACCAGAGCGGACGCCCTGCGACTGCGGCCGACATTTCGCCAAGTCGCACGGAGTCCGCCGGCGGCGGCGGTCCGTCGAATTTCAGATTTCCCGCCACCTTCACGTGCGGCGCGCCGAGCGCGCCAAAGCGAAACGCGTCTTCGTCGCTCTGCGCCAGAACCATGTCGACGTCGCCGAGAACAGTCCGGGCGACGCCGCCGGCGCGTCGCCAGCGCTGGTAGGATCGCTCCGACATTCGCGCATTTACGAGCGCCAGCGGCGCGCGCGCGCGCTTCAGCGACGCGAACAGGTTCGGCCAGATCTCGGATTCCGCGAAGAGCGCGATGTCGGGCCGCCAGTGCGCGATGAAGCGGTCCGCGAACAGCGGCGAATCCAGCGGGACATACTGATGCCAGGCGCCGGGCGGCAGCCGCCGCTGCATGATGCCCGCCGACGTCACGGTGCCGGACGTCATCAGCACCTGGACGCTGTTTGCGCGGAGGCGGTTGACCAGCGGTAGCAGCGACACGGTTTCGCCGACGCTGGCGCCATGCACCCAGGCGATGCTTCCCTTCGGACGCGCTGCGCCCGCGACGCCCATCCGTTCGCTGCGGCGCTCGACGTCTTCCTTGCCGCGGCGCGCACGCCAGTCGAGGAAGATCGGCGCCAGCGGCGAGGCCGCGCGCGCGATCGTCGCGTAGGCGCGAAGGGCGAGCGGCTGGCGCATCAGCGATTGTTCGCCTCGCGCAGCGCGGCGCCGGGGTCGACGCCGCCGACGATCGCGTAGGCGCGTTCATGGATGCGATCCAATTCGCCCTGAAGCTTCACGCGCGCCGCTTCAATCGTTGCGTGGTCTGCATCGCGCGGCACGCGCACCGTTTCACCCATCACCATCGCGCCGCGTCCAAAAGGCTTTCCCAGGCTGGCGCGATCCCACGAATCGAAATCGAAGCGCCGACTTGTGACGACCGTATAAGGCAGGATCGGACGTCCTGAAACCTGCGCCAGCGCGATGAGCCCGGCGCCGGCGACCCGCGGAACCTTCGGGACGTCGGCGGTGACAGTGACGGAGCGTCCATCGCGCAGGCTTCGCATCATCTCGCGCATGCCGGCGACGGCGCCCTTGCGGTGCATGTCCCCCGGACGGCCGCCCGCCCCGCGGATCGCTTCGATGCCGAAATGGCGGCAGGCGATGGCGTTGATCGATCCATCGCCGTGGCGCGAGATGAGCACGCGATATCGGTCCTGAGGCCGCTTTCCGAACGGCACCATGAAATGCTGGCCGTGCCACATGGCGATGATCGCCGGCCATTCGCGGTCGAGCCGCTCATAGAGATCGTCAGGCTCGATGGCGAAGCGGTTCGTCGCCTTCACGAGCTTGAGATAGGAGGCGAGCAGAAATCCGAGCGTTTCCTGCACCGGCGCGGAACGGCCGATGTCTTTCACAAGGCTCACGGATCAGGCTTTCGCCGTCGATGGATCCAGCAGGCGATGCATGTGGACGACGAAATAGCGCATCTGCGCATTGTCGACCGTTGATTGCGCCTTGGCTTTCCACGCTGCGTGCGCTGTGGCGTAGCTCGGATAGATGCCGACGATGTCGAGTTTCGACAGGTCCTTGAATTCGAGGCCGTCGAGCGAGGTCAACTCCCCGCCGAAGACAAGATGCAGCAACTGCTTGGGCATTTCAGTTTCAGACATGGTTCCCGCCTGCGGATCGTGGTCCGTGAAAGTCACGGTTGATGGGATTTTGCAAGCGCTGCGCCAAGGGTCCGCGCGAGCGCCTCATGGTCCGGTTCCCGGCTGGCGATCAGGACGCCGAGCCGGCGCGGGCTCGCCTCATAGCGCACAGGCAAGCTTGCGAGGTCGGTCAACCGGCCGCCGGCTTCCCGGATGATCAGGTCCGCGGCGGCCACGTCCCACTCGCGCGCACCGCCGGATGCGATCGCAACCGCGATCTGGCCGTCAGCGGCCATGGCGATTCGCGACGCCAGCGATGGGATTTTCGGATGGGCTTCGAACCGCGGCGACGCCTGCAGAAAGCGGTCAAGCGCCGGTTTCGGGCCCGCCGCCAGCGGCGGCAGCCGCGAGTCCGCAGGAAGCCGGACCCCATCGCACGTCGCTCCGGCGCCCGAGACGGCGACGTACATGCGGTGGAGCGCCGGAAGGTAGAGGCACGCGAGCGCCGGCCGCCCCTGCTCCACCAGTCCGATCGAGACGGCCCAGGTCGCCTCGCCCGCCATGAAGGCGCGGGTGCCGTCGATCGGATCCACGATCCAGGCCGGTTCGGCGCTTCCTTCATGCGGATGGATTTCCGCCTCTTCGGAGAGCCAGCCGATATCCGGAATGACGTCCGACAAGCGCTGGCGCAGAAGCCGGTCGACGGCGAGATCGGCCGCGGTGACGGGTGATCCGCCCTCCTTGTTCCAGACGCCGGCCGAGGTCCGCTCGCCAGGACGGAAGTATTCGAGCGCCAGAGCGCCGGCCTCGCGGGCGGCGGCTTCGATCATCGGCGCGAGGGCGCGCAGGTCCGCCTGAAGCGCTTGCATGGGGCGGGTTAGCCCCGCGTTCCGCCCGCTGCAAGCCGGTCTCCGTCCCCCAGCGCCCCGGCCGTTGACGAAAATGCAACCCAATTCGCCAACCGACGGTCAACCAACCGGCGCGATCCGGCGCCAAATTGTGACGATTCACCCGCGCTTTACTGACCCGATTAAGCAGTCGGAAGGCGCCCTTCGCCAGTCTCGCAGGTAACGGACGCACGCCAACCAAGAGCGGGCGCCGACGTCACACAGGACGGCGTTCAATGACGGCAGAGGCGCATGGCGCCGGGCCGGCTCTCCCCTTTGGAGCCGGCCCTTCCGCAACCCCATGTCGACGCGCGCGCGAATTGAGCGCCAGCGATATCGTGCTCACTGAGAGCATCGGCGGCGTCGCGGTGACCAAGCGGCTGCCCGTGTCTGACTTCGTCGGCGTCATCGCGAATGAGATCGACGAGGGCGCCCACAGCCTGATTTCGCTTGTTCGCGCCGACGGGCTCGCAATCCCGGTCGAAATGTCGCCGCGCAGCGACGCCATCGCCGCCTGGCGAAGCGCCTGCCGGCGCTTCAGCCTGCCGATGGTCGCCGAACACGCGGGAGGCCTCATCGCGCTCGAATTGATGATCGGCGGCGTCCTCCGCGGCGCGGCGAATCCCGGACGCCGGGGGATGGCGCTGACAATGCATCGGCGGCCGCGATTCCTCACGCGCCGCAAGACCGCCTGCCTGCCTCTCAACCCCATTGTCCATCGCGCTTCGCACGCCGTCAGGGCGACCTGGTTGACCGGCGGCCGCACGTTCTCCGTCACCGGCGAGGAGATGCCGCATATCTGCTAGCCCGGCAGGCTAGATCGCGGCGTCGAACGCCGCGACGACTTTTTCTCCGACCGTGCGACGCAATGTGATGATTCCAGTGTCCTTGTGACGGCTCGGATGAACGCGGTTGGTGAGCAGCGTCCATGCGAGCCCGCGGCGCGGATCAATCCAGAGGCCCACCCCAGTGAAGCCGGTGTGGCCGATGGCGTCGTCAGAGCATAAGGCGCCGCCGGACCACAATTCGTGCTTCATCTCCCAGCCGAGCGTGCGCGTCGGCGATTCGCGCCGGCGCAGCGCTTTCATGCTGTCAGCGCCGAGCGCCGATCCGCCGAGCATCGCGCCGGCGAAGTCGAGCACCGCGTCGATTGATCCGAAGAGTCCAGCGTGCCCCGACGCGCCGCCGAGCGCATAGGCGTTCTCATCATGCACCTCGCCGCGCATGACGCGGCCGCGCCAGGCGCAGCGTTCGGTGGCGGCGCAGGCGACGGGATCGGGAGCAAAGGTGAAGCCCGGCCGCAAGGTCTGCTGCCCAAGCGCGCGCCCGGTGACGCGCTCGATCAGTATGCCCAGCAAAATGAAATTGATGTCGGAATAGACCGGCGGCCCGTGCTTCCATACGCGCTGCAGCACGAAGGCGCGCAAGGTCTGCGGATCATGCCACCGCCATGGCGGTGACGATGGCCGCGGCGAACACCATCACGAACGCCTTGCGGCGCGCGCGCAGTGCCAGGAGGAACT
>JBEVKO010000052.1:0-7447 GCA_040509705.1 Beijerinckiaceae bacterium | reverse complement strand
ACGGCTGAGTGGCGATAGCGGTTCGTCGAACAACGCATCGGCAAAGGTGCAAGCGCAATGTGCGGGATCTTCGGAATCTTGGGAAAAGGTCCGGTGGCGACGGACGTCGTCGAAGCTCTGAGGCGCCTTGAATATCGCGGATACGATTCCGCCGGGGTGGCGACTCTCGAAAACGGAACGCAGTCGCGCCGTCGCGCCGAAGGAAAGCTCAAGAATCTCGAAATCGTTCTCTCGCAAAAGCCCTTGAACGGCGCGATCGGGATCGGGCACACGCGCTGGGCGACGCATGGGCGCCCGACCGAAAGAAACGCCCACCCACATGCGACGGATCGTCTCGCCGTCGTCCACAATGGCATCATCGAGAATGTCCGCGCCCTGCGCGAAGAACTCGAGAAGAAGGGTCGCAGGTTTGAATCCGAGACCGACACGGAGGTCGTCGCGCATCTGGTGACTGTCGAATTGCAGGACGGCAAGTCGCCGGTCGAGGCGGTCGGCGCCGTTCTCCCGCGCTTACGCGGCGCGTTTGCGCTTGGATTTCTGTTCAACGGCGAAGAGAATCTTCTCATCGGCGCGCGCCGCGGCTCGCCGCTGGCGGTGGGTTACGGCGATGGCGAGATGTATCTCGGCTCCGATGCGATCGCGCTTGCGCCGTTCACAGACACGATCAGTTATCTCGAAGACGGCGACTGGGCGGTCCTGACGCGCGCCGGCGCCGAGTTCCGCGACGCATCCAATCGCGTCGTGCATCGTCCGGCGCTGGTGGTGACGCCCGGTGCGCTTCTCGTCGACAAGGGCAACTACCGCCATTTCATGGCGAAAGAGATTCACGAGCAGCCGGAGGTCGTCGGCCGCACCCTGTCGCACTATGTCGATGCGATGCGCGGACGGATTTCGCTGCCGGTTGAGCTGCCTTTTGATTTCCGCGACCTTTCGCGCATCACGATCAGCGCATGCGGCACCGCATACTACGCCGGGTTGACGGCGAAATATTGGTTCGAGAAGTTCGCGCGGCTCAATGTCGATATCGATGTTGCGTCGGAGTTTCGCTACCGCGAAGCGCCGTTGCCGGAAAAGGGTCTGATGATCGTCGTGTCGCAATCAGGCGAGACGGCGGATACCCTGGCTTCGCTGCGCTATGCGAAGGATCACGACCAGCATGTCCTCTCCGTGGTCAACGTTCCGACGTCGACCATTGCACGCGAAAGCCATGTCGTCACGCCAACGATCGCCGGCCCCGAGATCGGCGTCGCGTCGACCAAGGCTTTCACCTGCCAGCTCGCCACGCTCGCCTGCCTCGCTATCTATGCGGGCCGCCAGCGCGGACATATTTCGGAGGCGGAGGAGGAGCGGCTTGTCGACGTTCTGATGTCGGTTCCCGGCCTCTTGAATGAGGCGCTGAAAAGCGAGCACGTCATCGAGCAGCTCGGGCGCGAACTGTCGAAGGCGCGCGATGTGCTTTTCGTCGGTCGCGGCACCAACTATCCGCTGGCGCTCGAAGGCGCGCTCAAGCTCAAGGAGATTTCCTATATCCACGCCGAAGGCTATGCAGCCGGCGAGCTGAAACATGGCCCAATCGCGCTCATCGACGAAGCCATGCCCGTGATCGTCATCGCGCCGCGCGACGGAATTTTCGAGAAGACCGTCTCGAACATGCAGGAGGTCGCGGCCCGCGCCGGACGGATCGTTTTCATCGGCGAAAAGGGCATGGCGGAAGAGGCCGGCGTGCGCCCGTTCTTCGAGATCGAGATGCCGGCCATGGATCCCTTCGTTGCGCCGATCGTCTATGCCGCGCCGATCCAGCTCATCGCCTATCACACCGCGCTCTTCATGGGTAAGGACGTCGACCAGCCGCGAAATCTCGCGAAATCGGTCACCGTCGAATAGCCGCCTTCGGGTGCGGCGTTACTCCCGCCGGAGGGCGGGACTTGCCAGCGCGATCCGCGAGCGTTGTTATCGTCGACGAAAGCCCGAGATGACCAAATGAACGCCGCGCCGCCTGACGCCCCGTTGCCGCACCCTCCCTCGGCCGCGGCGCGTCTGCGCACCTATCTACTGACCGGCATGATCATCGCCGGTCCGGTGGCGATCACACTCTACATCTCGTGGTCGATCGTGACCTGGGTGGACGGCTGGGTGAAGCCGCTGGTGCCTCGCGCCTACCTGCCGGAAACCTATCTTCCCTTCGTCATTCCGGGATTCGGCCTGGTGATCGCCGTCATCGGGCTGACGTTGTTCGGATTTCTCACCGCAAATCTCGTCGGGCGCACGATCGTCGAGATCAGCGAACGCATGCTGGCGCGCATGCCGTTCGTCAGCGGCCTCTACAAGAGCATGAAGCAGATTTTTCAGACTGTTTTCTCTAAGTCGGGCTCGTCATTCCGCACCGTCGGGCTCATCCAGTTTCCGTCGCCGGGAATGTGGTCGATCGTTTTCATTTCGACGCCGGCGACCGGCGAGCTTGCCGAACGCATGCCGCCGGCCGGCGAATATCTCAGCGTGTTCATGCCATGTACGCCCAACCCGACGACTGGGTTCTACTTCTACGTGCCGCGACGCGACGTCATAGAGCTTACGATGTCCGTCGAGGATGGGGCGAAGCTCGTGATGTCGGCGGGGCTGATCCAGCCGGAACAACGCCAGCAGGATCTTGCTGCGCTTGCCGCAACGGCCGGCGCTGCTACGGTGAAAAGGCTTGAAGCTGTTCGCACGAAAGAGGGCGCGTAGGGCTTACCCCGAACGCATGAGCTGCACGGCTTCGTCGCGCTCGAACAGATAGAGCAAGATGCGCAGCGCGGCGCCGCGCTCTCCTTCAAGGTTCGGATTCTGCTGCGCGATCAGCTTCGAATCGTCGCGCGCCATCTGCAGCAGATCGGAGTCCAAGTCTGGACGCGCAAGGCGAAATCCCGGCATTCCGGATTGGCGGCTTCCGAGGAGATCGCCTTCGCCGCGCAGGCGCAGATCTTCTTCGGCGATGCGGAAGCCGTCGTCGCTTTCGCGCATAATGGCGAGCCGCGCCTTCGCGGTCTCGCCGAGCGGCCCCTTGTAGAGCAGGAGGCACGTCGACTTGGCCGAGCCGCGACCGACGCGCCCGCGCAACTGATGAAGCTGCGCCAGGCCGAAGCGCTCGGCATGCTCGATCCCCATGATGGATGCGTTCGGAACGTCCACCCCGACTTCGATCACCGTCGTCGCGACCAGGATTTTGGCTTCACCGCGTGCAAAACGTCGCATCGCCTCGTCCTTGTCGGACGCGCGCATCTGGCCGTGAACGAGCGCGACATCTTCGCCGAACCGTTTCTTCAGCGCGTCGAACCGCTCCTCGGCGGCGGCCACATCCAACTCCTCGGACTCGGCGACGATCGGGCACACCCAGTATGCCTGCGCACCCAGCGCCGTCGCGCGCGCTACCGCCTCGACGACCTCGCCGAGCCGTTCTAGGGCGATGGTGCGCGTATCGATGGGCTGACGTCCCGCCGGTTTCTCGCGCAGGACCGAGACATCGATGTCGCCGAAATAGGTCAGCACCAACGTGCGAGGGATCGGCGTTGCGGTCATGACGAGCATGTCGACTGCTTCCCCTTTTCGGCCGAGTGCGAGACGCTGATGCACGCCGAAACGGTGCTGCTCGTCGACGACCGCCAGCGCGAGATCGCGGAACGCGACGTCTTCCTGAAACAACGCATGAGTTCCCACCGCAATATCGATCTCGCCGGCGGCCAGCGCCTTGCGCGCCTTCTCGCGCGCCGCGGCGCGATCGCGACCGGTGAACAGTGCAACGCGAAGCCCGGCGGATTCGGCGATTCCGGCTATGCGCTCATGATGCTGGCGGGCGAGAATTTCCGTCGGGGCGACAAGCGCCGCCTGCTTTCCCGCTTCGACCACGTTCGCCATTGCAAGCAGACCGACGATTGTCTTGCCGGAACCGACGTCGCCCTGCAGCAGGCGCATCATTCGCTTGGGTTGCGTGAGATCGGCGCGGATCTCCGACAGGGCCTGCGATTGAGCGGCTGTGAGAGAATAGGGCAGGGAGGCGCGAATCCTTTTAATGACACGGCCGTCCCCTAAGTGCGATCTTCCCGCCGTCTCGCGCATCCTGGCTCGCACAAGAACAAGCGCGAGCTGGCTCGCGAGCAATTCATCGTAGGCGAGGCGACGACGCGACGGGCGAACGGGATCGAGCGACTCCATCGTCTCGGGCCGATGCTGCGCCTCTAGCGCCTCTCGGAACGAGGTGAATTTTTCACGCGCAGTTAGCGCGGGGTTGATCCATTCCGGCAGGTCGGGAAGCCGGCTCAGCGCCTCGCGAATGGCCTTGCCGATGACGCGCTGGGGAAGACCTTCCGTTGCGGGATAGACAGGCTCGATCTTGGGCAGCGCGGCCAGTCCCCGCTCATCGAGGATTCTGTCGGGATGCAAGATTTGGAGGCGCCCGTCCCACTGTTCGAGCTTCCCGGAAATCCAGCGCTTCGCCCCAACCGGGAGCGACTTTCGAAGTTGCTCCTCGCGCGCATGGAAAAATACGAGCAAGAGATCCATGCCCGCGCCGTCCGAACACAGCACCCGATAGGGCGCGCGACCGCGCCTGACCGGCGCCTGATGATCTTCGACAGTCAGAGCGACGGTGATGATCTCGCCGACCGGGGCCCCCGCCAGCGAATTTGAAATGCGTCGATCGATGGCGGAACTGGGCAGGTGAAAAAGCAGGTCGCGCAACCGCGCTTCGCGCTCCGGCTCGGCGACAAGCCGGTCGATCAGCTTGCCAAGTTTCGGCCCGACGCCTGGAAGGGCGGTCGCCGAGCTGAAAAGGGGATTGAGGATGATCGGGCGCAAGATCGGGACAATCCACGGCTGACAGAGGCCGCCAGCCTCCTTATATCCCGGCTGTATGAGACTGGAGCCCAAAGAGGGCGCCGGTCCGTCGGCGATTCACAGAGAAGGTCCCGCCATGTCCGGATCGAGCCGCAGCAGCGAGGGCCTGGACCCGCGTCGGCGAAAAATCCTCTACAGGTCCTGGCATCGCGGCACTCGCGAAATGGATCTGATCCTCGGCCCCTTCGCGGACGCACATATTGGTCAGTTCGACGCCTCGGAACTCGACGCGATGGAACTTTTGATCGAGTCTCCCGATCGCGAACTCTATGCCTGGCTCACGGGCGCCGAGGCGACGCCGGCGCACATTGATGGCCCACTGTGGCGAAGCCTCAAGTATTTTCACACCCGCGACCGAGCGATGGATATTTTTGCGTCATGAAACAGCCTTCCGCACTTGCGGCCGTCGCCGAACTGAAGCCCGGCGCGAACCTGACGCTCGCGTCGACGCCGGACGGATTCGATGCGATAGCCCTCGCCGATTCGGCAAGGGCGATTGCAAGAGCCGGCGCATCCTCGCCGGTGACGCTCGTCCATGTTGCACGCGACGGTCAGCGGATGGCCGCGCTCGAGGCCGGCCTCGCCTTCGTCGCGCCGGAGATCGAGACGCTCGGCTATCCTGCGTGGGACTGCCAGCCCTACGATCGCGTCGGGCCGAGTGCGCCCACCAGCGCGCGGCGCATGACGACGCTGTCGCGTCTCGCCCGCACCCGCCCCGGCGATCGCCCGCGGGTCCTGCTCACCACCGTCAACGCCGTTCTCCAGCGCGCTACCCCGCGCGGCCGGATGGAGGCCGAGACCTTTTCGGCGGCGCCCGGCCATTCGGTCGATATGGACCATGTGGTTCAATGGCTGGAGCGCAACGGGTTCATGCGGACCGGGGCCGTGCGCGACGTCGGCGAGTACGCGCTGCGCGGCGGCATCCTCGACCTGTATCCCGCCGGGCTTCCCACACCGGTGCGGCTCGACTTCTTCGGCGACACGCTGGAATCGATTCGCGCTTTCGACCCCGAAACGCAGCGCACGACGGGCCAGCAGCGTGCGCTTGATCTCGTACCGATGTCGGAAGTGACGCTCACGACCGAGAGCATCAAGCGCTTCCGGCAAGCTTATCTCGCCACGTTCGGAGCGGTGACCAAGAGCGATCCGCTTTACGAGGCGATCAGCGAGGGACGCCGCTACCCGGGTCTCGAACATTGGCTGCCGCTCTTTGCGCCGGATCTCGGAACGATATTCGACTATGTCGGAGAGGCTGTCGTTGCGCTCGACGCGCATGCCGAAGATGCGGCCGGCGAGCGCCTGTCCCAGATCGCTGACTACCACGAGGCGCGGGCGAGCGCTTTGGCGCAAGGCTCTGTCGGGAGCGCCGCGCCCTATAAACCGCTTGCGCCCGACGCGCTTTATCTTTCCCCCAGCGAGTGGGCCGCTTCGTTGGCGAAGGCGCCTGTCGCGCGCGTCACATCGTTTGCGCTGCCGCCGGACTCGAGCCGGCGCATCGTCGATCTCGGCGCCCGTCAGGGGCGGAGCTTCGCGCCGGAGCGGGCGGATGAGAGCGCTAACGTGTTCGATGCGGCGGTGGCGCATATCCGGGCGCTGCAGGCGCAGAAGAAGCGCGTCATCGTTGCATCCTGGTCCGATGGTTCGCGCGAGCGCCTAGCGACGGTGCTGGCGGATCATGAGCTATCGCGCGCGACCAACGTCGCGGCGCTTTCTCATGTGCAGGCGTTGCGCGGCGACGAGGTCGGCCTAGCAGTCTGGGGCCTCGAAGCTGGCTTTGAAACGCCCGATCTCGCGGTCGTCGCCGAGCAGGACATCCTCGGCGACCGGCTGGTTCGCGCCAAAGGCAAAAAGCGCCGCGCCTCCGACTTCATTGCTGAAGCGACAAGCCTCATGGCGGGCGACCTCGTCGTGCATGTTGATCACGGAATCGCGCGATTCCTTGGGCTCAAAGCCATCGAGGTGGGCGGCGCGCCACACGATTGCGCCGAGCTCGAATATGCCGGCGGCGACAAGCTTTTTCTGCCAGTCGAGAACATCGAGCTTCTCTCGCGCTATGGCTCTGACGAGACGGCGGCGGCCCTTGACCGTCTCGGCGGCGGCGGATGGCAAGCGCGCAAGGCCCGCCTGAAGGAGCGCATCCGCGAGATGGCCGGCAAGCTCATGGCGATCGCCGCGCAGCGCGCCATGAAAGAGGCGCCGCGCCTTACGCCGCCTGACGGAATCTATGACGAATTCCGCGCGCGATTCCCTTACGAGGAAACTGACGACCAGCAGGCCTCGATTGACGCGACTCTCGACGATCTCGCGGCCGGCAAGCCCATGGATCGGCTGATCTGCGGCGATGTTGGATTCGGAAAGACGGAAGTGGCGCTGCGCGCCGCGTTCGCCGTCGCACTCAACGGCCGACAGGTCGCGGTGGTCGTGCCGACGACCCTGCTGGCGCGGCAGCATTTCAAGACTTTTTCGGACCGTTTCCGCGGACTGCCTGTCAGAGTGGCGCAAGCGTCTCGTTTCGTCGCCTCGGCTGATCTCAAGAAGGTGAAGGAGGGTCTCGCCGACGGTTCGGTCGACATCGTCG
>JBEVKO010000051.1:0-10654 GCA_040509705.1 Beijerinckiaceae bacterium | reverse complement strand
GTCTCAAGCCTGGCTGCGCCGCCGCTCGCGCAGTTGCTCGGCAGACCCGAGACGCAGGCGCTGATCGCGAATGCACAGGAGCAACTCGTCGGCGGAAAGCGCATCCTCATTACAGGCGCCGGCGGGACGATCGGCGCCGAAGTCGTGCGCTACGTGGCTGCGGCTACACCCGCAAAACTTGGACTACTCGACGTAAGCGAATTCAACCTTTACCAGATCGGACGCGAAATTCAGGACGAGTATCCGGAACTGGAGATCGAACCAATCCTGTGCAACATCCGGGATCGAAGCATCGTGCGCAACGTCGTCAAGCAGTTTGCGCCCGACATCGTCGTCCACGCTGCGGCGCTAAAGCATGTCGACATCGTCGAACAAACCCCTCGCGAAGGCATCCTCACAAACATCTTTGGAACCGCGAACGTCGCCGAGGCGACGGCCGAGGCCGGCGCAGCGATCTTCGTACAGGTGTCGACCGACAAGGCGGTCAATCCGACGAGCGTGATGGGACTGACGAAGCGCGTGTGCGAGCTCTATGTGTCTGCGCTCGACAGCCGCGGCGCCGAAAGCGAGGTCCATCGCACGCGTTTCATTTCGGTCCGGTTCGGCAACGTCATCGGATCATCGGGATCAGTGGTTCCCCTTTTTCGGCAGCAGATCGAACGTGGCGGTCCCGTGACCGTGACGCATCCGGACATGGAGCGTTACTTCATGACCGTGCGCGAAGCCGCGAGCCTCATTCTTCAGGCGGCCAACGACGCAATGCTGAACGACCGTCGGCGCGGCCGCGTCTTCGTTCTGGAAATGGGCAAGCCTGTCCGCATCCTCGACCTGGCGAAAAAGCTCATCGCATCGTTCCAATCCAGCGGCGACCGACCGATCGAGATCGTCTTCACCGGATTGCGGCCCGGCGAGCGCCTGAGCGAACGACTGTTCTCCGATGACGAACAGTGCTTCCACACGTCCCATCCGGGCGTTCTTTATGCGGAGCCTCAGGCGTCGCCGGCGCAGGAATCGCTGGATGATCTGAGCATCCTGCACGACGCCGCAATGAGGGACGATCGGGAGGCGATGGTCAGGCTCCTGCGAAAGATCGCCTTCGTTCACGATGCGCCGGAACAGCACAAACGGACCCCGACGGTGACGAACGTATTGCCGCTGAAGACCAACCGGCCTCGCTGACATCTTGCGCGTTGAACTCGACGAATCGCGCCGACAGTCTGTCGGGCGCCTGCTTGGCCACGCCAGCCGTTCCATCGCCGCTTACGGCCTGCCGCTTCTCATGGCGATCGCCAATCGCTCGGCGCTTGCAACCATGTGCGTCTGCGCTTGCCTGTGCATCGCGAGTGAATGGGTGCAGGCTGGTTCATTCAGGGCCACGGTTTCGAAATTCCTGCCCCGCCCTTCGAGTGAGTTTTTCCTCGTAATCGCATTCGTTGCGGTTGCGGCGCTGTCCTACGCCTGGTCGATTGCGCGGCGCGAGACGGCGTTCGGGCTGAGCGAAATGCTGATCGCGCTGGTCGCAGGATACGTCGTCGTCGTCGGGCTGACGACATACGCCCGGGGCGTGCTGCTCAACCATCTCTGTCTCGCCATGATCATCTGCGAGGCGTACATCATCCTCGACCTGCACTTCGATATGGCGGTTCGCAGGCTCATCGGCATGCGGCTTGAGACGTCGCAGTACAATCGCGGCGTCGAAACCCTGGCGATGTACGCAGCGCCGGTCATCACCGCCCTCGCTATAGGCCCGCGCCAGGCGCTCCTTTGGATCGCGCTCGCGGCGGTTGGCGCCGCCGCCCTGGCGTCGGAGAGCGGCGCCGGCGTGCTTGCGCTGGCCGCCGCTGGAACGACATCGCTGTTCGCCCGCTCAAATCTGACCATCGCACGCTGGATCGCCCTCATCGTCGCCCTCGCAGCGCTCGTCACGGCCCCCTTCATCGGCGAAGCGCTGCGCGCTTTGAACTCCGATTCGCTGCACCGGGCGTTGAGCGGCGCTCATGTTGCGGAACGGGTCGACATCTGGCGCGCTTTCGGGTTCCTCGCCTTGAAATTCTTGCCCTTCGGATCCGGCTTCGCAACGTCATACCAGACCACGGCGCAGAACTTTCTCATGGATGCGGCGCCTGAATTGCGCCATCTGCTGCTCTGGCATCCACACCACGCGCTTCTGCAGGTGTGGGTCGAACTTGGACTCGCCGGGGCTCTTCTTATGGGCTGCATCATTTGGCGCGTGTTTCGGCGCGTCGCCGAACTCGACCGCGAGCCGCAGATCGCGGCGCTGACGCTGCTTGCATCGATCGGCTCGATCGCGCTGACAGCTCACAGCGCCTGGCAAGGCGCATGGATGGCGGCGACCGCGGGGGCGATCGCAATGTCGCACATGATCTGGCGCGCTCCGGACGATGGCGTCCGCTCGAATTTTCGCTTCATTTGACGCCAAGCATCATGCGGCGCAGGCCTTCCTCGGCAGCCTCCACAGGACGCCAGCCCACCGCGTGAAGCGACGGGCATCGCACCACAAGATCACGGTCGAGGCGCTCGATCATGGCGCCGACGCCGGGCAGCTGTTTTGCAACCTCGATTGCAAGGCGCGGCGCGCCGAAGACACGCGCCGGCGCTCCGCGCGCCTCGCGCAGCTTGGCGATGAATTGCGCTGCGGTTGCGGGCTCAGCTTCCGCGACGAGATATCGCTCGCCGAACGTTGCGTCGTTCTCGAGGATCCAGCGCGCCGCATCCGCCGCGTTGCGATCCGTCACGAAGGAGCGGCGCCCGCGCAGGCTTGAGACAGGCAGCGGCGCGGGAGTCGCAGCGATCCTCGCCATGAGGCGGAAATATCCGCGCGCGCCGGCGCCGCATACCGGCGCAAGGCGAAGCACCGCAGCGCCGGGCCCGTGCGCGAGAGCCGCTTCTTCGCCCGCCAGTTTCGAGCGGCCATACACGTCAGTCGGCGCTGGTTGCGAATCGTCGGAGATCGGCGTGTCCGACCACGGCCCGGCGAGCGCGCGAACCGACGAGATAAAGAGAAAACGGCGCGCGCCGGCGCGCTTGGCCGCTTCTGCGAGTTCGAGCGTCGCCTCGGCGTTCACGCGCAGGATTTCCGCATCGGACAAAGAGCGTTTCTGATGGGCAAGGCCGGCCGCATGCACGACGGCGTCGACGCCTTCGAGCGCCCGGCCCCAATCCTGACGACGCTCGAGATCGCCAATTTCGACCATTTCAATGTCGGGAGCCGGCGCCGCGGCGCCGGACGGCCTCACCCCGGCGCGCACCCGCATTCCATTGTCTGCGAAGCATCGTGCAAAGGCGGAGCCGACGAAACCGCTTGCGCCCGTGATGAAGACGCTTTTGACAAGGACTTGTGGAGCGGCGTCGCCAGCGCTGTTCATGGGCCAAACCCTATGACATACAGCCCCGCGAGCCTAGGCGCCGCCGCATCGGTTCCTGAGTTGAAGTAAATCCGCGCCGCCGGCGCCCGCGCCCATGTACGAGCAGTTTGGAAAACGCACCCTCGACATCGTCCTTTCTCTTGCCGCGATCGCTGTTCTTTCGCCAGTGATCGCGCTGACGGCCGCCGTCATTATCCTGAGCGACGGCTGGCCCGCTTTGTTCCGGCAGCTTCGCGTCGGGCGCAATGGCGCGCCCTTTACAATCTACAAGTTCCGCACCTATCCCATCGGCACGCCTGACCTGCCCTCGGCCGACGCAGCGACGCTTACACCGACCCGCCTCGGGCGGTTTCTGCGCCGCACGAACCTCGATGAGATACCTCAGCTTTTCAACATCCTCGTCGGGGACATGAGCTTGGTCGGGCCGCGCCCTGGACTCCCCTCGCAAGTGACGCAAGCGCGCATCCGCCGGGAGAACGGCGCGGTGCGCCTGCGACCCGGGCTGACCGGTCTTGCGCAGATCCGCGGCCGCGATGCGATGCCGGAAAGCGAGAAAGCAATGCATGACGGCGAGTACGCTGCGAATGTAAGCCTTGCCGCAGACCTGTCGATTTTGTTCCGAACCGCGCGTTTCATCCTCGGCCGGCCGCCGGTGTACTAGCGAAGTCGATCGCATCGCGCGCCGCGAAGCTTGACTTGCCGAGATGACTGCTGTGCGCTTGCGCGAGGCATCGGCTTGCAAGGGACAAGGGAATGACAGCGCAGCGGCGCGGCCCGCTTACGGGACTGCGCATCGTCGAATTCGCCGCCATCGGCCCGGGCCCTTTTGCTGCGATGATGCTCGCCGACATGGGCGCCGACATCGTGCGCATCGACCGCAAGGCGTCAAAAGACGTCGGAGTGCCGCCGGCGCAGTTGCGCGGTCGCCGATCGATTGCGCTGGATCTGAAAAGCGACGCCGACGTCGAACTCGCAAGGCGCCTTGCCGACAGGGCGGACGCATTGGTCGAAGGCTTCCGCCCCGGCGTGATGGAGCGTCTCGGCCTTGGACCTGACGCGCTTCTGGCGCGCAATCCGAAGCTTGTTTATGGCCGCATGACCGGCTGGGGACAGGAAGGCCCCCTCGCCGATCGCGCCGGCCACGATATCAACTATATCGCCATCACCGGCGCGCTGAACGCAATCGGACTGCGGACCGACAAACCGGTGATCCCGCTCAATCTGCTCGGCGACTTTGGCGGCGGCTCGATGTTTCTGATCACGGGTCTGCTCGCCGCGATCATCGAATCAAGAGGATCGGGGAAGGGCCAGGTCGTCGACGCTGCGATCTGCGATGGCGTCGCAGCCCTGACCACCTTCTTTCATGCCTTGCGCGCCGACGAAATCTGGAGCGATGAGCGCGAATCCAACTTCATTGATGGCGGGTCGCATTTTTACAACGTTTACGCCTGCGCGGACGGCAAGCACATCTCTGTCGGCGCAATCGAGAAGCAATTCTACGTCGAACTGCGCCAGCGCGCCGGGCTCGCCGACCCGGCGTTCGACGCGCAGAGCGACCGCAAGGCGTGGCCCGACCTGCGCGACAAGCTTGCGGCGATTTTCGCGACGCGCACGCGCGATGAATGGTGCGCTCTTTTTGAAGGCTCGGACGCCTGCGTCGCGCCGGTGCTCGACTGGCGCGAATCCGTGGCGCATCCGCACAATCGCGCCCGCGATATCTTCATCGAACGCGATGGCGCGATCGAGCCGGCGCCCGCCCCGAGATTCTCGCGCACTCCATCAGCGATGGCGCCTCCCGGTCCGAGACCGGATCAGGACCGCGACGCCATCCTCGCGGACTGGGAGATTGCAACGCCGTGACTAGCCGCCACGCGCCTCTACGAGAAACGCCGGCGTCAGGAGCGGCGCAAGGTGCGATACCTTCGCCACCGACGTTTCGTCATAGGCGCCTTCGGCGTCGAGAATGTTCATCGTCCCGATAACAGCGGCGTCATAGATCACCGGCACATTGATGCAGGCGCCGCACCCGAGGCTCTGGATCAGCTCGTGATCGAAGAAAGCCCAACGGATCTCCGCCATCGTGCGCCCGAGCCACGGACGCTTGCCGTGCAGCACCACCTCGGCCCACGCCGTCTGGTTCATCGGCTTGCGGCCGGCCACCGGATAGGCCTTGCCGTTCGACGAATAAATGCGCGCGACTTCCGCGCCGTCGACATAGAGCAGCGTGAACAGCTTGTGGCCGATCAGGCGCTTGGTTTCGTCTTCGAGCCACTTGTAGAGCGACTGCGGTTGCCCCGGCGCCGCGAACAGCGCGGCTGCGTCTTCGAGTTTCATGAAATCCTCAATTGGCTGGAATGGCGCGCCGCTGCTCCGGCAGAAGCCCCTGCGGCCGCAGGCGAAGAACCAGTATGAGTGCGAGGCCGATCAGCATCTCGCGCACGGCGGCCACCTGCACGGCGGCCAATCCGGGAATCGCCTCCGCAATGAAGCGCGTTCCCTCGAGAAACATAATCACCAGATACGCCCCGAGCACCGGGCCCAACGGGCGACCAAGTCCGCCCGCGGTCACAGCGAGGAAAATATAGATCGTGATCAGGGGCTGAAACAAGTCTGGCGCAATATAGGACGTATAGTGGCCATAGATCGCGCCGGCGAGCGCCGCAATGGCGGCCGACAACGCGAAAGCCTCGATCTTGAAGCGCAGCACGGGCTTGCCGGCGAAGCTTGCGAGTTCCTGATCCTCGCGGATCGCCTTCAAAGCCCGCCCGTAGGGCGCATTATCGAGTCGTCTGACCAACAGATAGACGAGAAGCACCAGCGCAAACACGAACACGCAGTAAAGCGGATGAAACAAGGGTCCGAGTTCCGCGCGCCACGGGCCTGGAATGCCGGAAATCCCATCGGACCCGCGCGTCAGCCACGTCTCGTTGAGTGCGATGAGCCGCACCGTTTCCGCGAAGCCGAGCGTCACGATCGCGAGATAGTCGTCGCGCAGACGCACCGTCGACAGCGTCACGATCAGGCCGCTGACGGCGCCGACGATCAGCGCGGCAACGAGGCCGAGTGGAATGGGAAGCCCCGCCCCCTTCGTGACGAGCGCGGACGCATAGGCGCCGACGGCGAAGAAGCCCGCGAGCCCGAGATTGACCATGCCGGCGCCGCCCCAGATGAGATTGAGGCTCTGGGCGAGCAGCGCATAGACGCCGCCGATCGTCAGAATGAAGAAGAGATAGCTCGTCATGCGAACCGATCGCCCATGATGCCGCGCGGCCTGAAGGTGAGCATGATGAGAATGACGAGAAAGCCGACCGCCGCGCGATAGGTCGGCGCAACGGCGAGCAGCGACAATTCCTCGGCGACGCCGAGCGCGAACGCGCCGACAACGGCGCCGGGAACGCTTCCCAATCCGCCGAGCACCGCCGCTGCGAACACGGCAAGCAAGACGCGAAAGCCGGTCAGCGGATCAATCGACGTGTCGAGCCCGATCAATACGCCGCCGGCGCCGCAGAGCCCGCAACCCACCAGCACGGCCGCGAGTTCGACGCGCGCGGGAACGATGCCCTTCAGCCTCGCGAGATCGGGGTTATCGGCGACTGCGCGCATCGCGCGCCCAACGCGCGTCAGGCGAAGGAAAGCGAACACGGCGACCATGATGCCGACGGCGATGGCTGCGTTCTGCGCCTGCTGCGGGCCGATGCGAATATCGCCGAAGCGCATGTCGCGCAGGATCGGCAGGTCATATGCCTTCAGATCGTTGCCGAAGGCGAAGCGCACGACGTTCTCGAGCACGACGCCGAGCGCAATCGACGCAATCGCTGCGGCGAGCGGGCCGGACGGCCGCAACGGCGTCATCGCCGCGCGCTCGCACAGGGCGCCAACCAAAGCGGCGACGCAGAAGGCGACGGCGATGGATGGCCCAACGCCAAATCCTGATTTGGTGTTGACCACCCAGGCCGCGAAGGCGCCGACGGTCGCGTAGGAGGCGATGGCGAAGTTCGGATAGCGCAGCACCGCGAACATCGCCGAAAATCCGATGGCGGGCACGGCCAGCAGCGCGCCGGTCATCACGCCATTGAGGATGAGCTGCAGGATGACGCTCATGCCGCAGCGTTCTTTCGCGCTCCCCTCATCCGTCTGACGCCGAAGCGCAGCAAAGGCGCGAAGCCGCCGGATGAGGGGACCGACGCGCCGACAAGGCAGTCACCCGATCCTGATGAGATTGATCTTGCCGCCCTTCACCTGCTCGTAGCGGAACTTGCAATCTGCAATGTCGCCGATTTCGGTGAAGTCGCAGGGGCCGGACGCTCCGTCATAGTCGACCTTGGTTCCGGCCGCGATCGCCTTCAGTCCCTCGACTGCGCTGACGACTCTCGTACCGCCGCCCTGGCAGATTTTGCGGATGTTCTCCCGGATCGCTGCGCCGCTCGCATCCTTCCCCTGGGCGATCGCCATCACGATCATGTTGACGTGATCATAGATCTGACAGGTGTAGGGATCGGGATTGGCGTTCTTCACGAGATCTGCGACGCGCTGGAACGCCGGCGATCCTTCCGCCGGCGACGGCGCCATCGTGTAAATTCCTTCGGTGACGTCGGCCGGATTTTCGCTCACCACCTTCTGGTTCACCGCATAGGCGAGCGTGATGAGCTTGCCCTTGAATCCGGCGCGGAAAATATCCTTGATCAGCACCGTCGTATCCGGCGCATAGCCGCCCATGAAGATCACGTCCGGATTATATCGCAACGCCTGGTCGACCTCGCTGCGCAGCGAGGGCTTCTTGTCGTCATAGATCAGAAGCTCGGCGACGCCCGACTGCTTGGCGAGCGCGGCCTTCATATTGTCGAAGGTCGATTGCGTGAACGGCGTCTGCGGCGCCATGTAGAATACTTTCTTGCCGCCGATCTCCAACGCGTACTCGCCGAACTTGCGCCCCTGCAGCGTGGTGTTCGGCTGGGTCCGCACGAGATATCCCTGATGCGGAAGGAGCGTGATGGAATCAGCGCCCGACACGGTCGCGAGCATGGTCTTCGATTCCCAGCACAGCGGCGCCACCGCGGTGGTCACGGCTGACGCCCATGTGCCCATGATCGCGCTGACCTTGTCGACATCGATCAGTTTGCGCGCGGCGCGCACGCCGGCTTCAGGATTGGTCTGATCGTCCTCCGACACGAGCTGGAGCTGCCGCCCAAGGACACCGCCTGCGGCGTTGATCTCGTCCACCACCGCCTTCACCGCATTGACCATGACGGGACCGTACGGTCCGCCGGCGCCGGTGAGCGGCGTCAGCGTGCCGAGCTTGATCGGCCCTGCCTGCGCGCGGACGATCGCCGGCATAGCCAGACCTGTTGCAATTGTCATCGAGCCCGCGATGAGCGCGCGACGGTCGATAATGTTCTTGGTGGCCATGATGTTCTTCCCTCCTGAGTGTTTGATTCAACCGCCCAGAAACAGGCGCCTGATTTCCGGATCGGCGGCAAGCTTCGGGCCAGCCCCCTCGCGCACGACGGCGCCGTTCACCATCACATATCCTCGCGTGGAAACCTTGAGCGCGTCGAGTGCGTTCTGCTCGACCATGAGAACCGACGTTCCCGACGAGGGCAGCGCTTCGATGATGTCGAAGATTTCGTCCGCCGCTTTCGGCGAAAGACCGGCCGTCGGCTCATCCAGCATCAGCAGCGTGGGACGGGTCATGAGCCCCATCGCAATCGCGAGTATCTGACGCTGCCCCCCGCTCAGCGATCCGCCGGCCTGACGGCGCCGCTCCGCGAGAATCGGAAAGCGCGCCATCATGTCCTGCGCCCTCGCAGCCGCTTCGCGAGGCGCGATGTAGGCGCCCATCAGCAAATTTTCGTGCACGCTCAGCGACGCGAATACGTTGCGCTCCTGCGGCGTCAGCGACAGGCCGGCGCTCACGCGCTCAAGCGGCGCGGCGCGCGTGAGATCGGCGCCTTTGAATAAAATGCTGCCCTCGCGCGGCTGAAGAAGTCCGGCGACCGCTTTCATCAGCGTCGACTTCCCCGCCCCATTCGGACCGATCAGCGAAACGATTTCGCCTTCGCCGACGCGCACGCTCGCGCCCTTCAGAATCATGTCCACGGCGCCATAGCCCGCAACGAGACTGTCGGCGACCAGTTCGCTCATCGCCGCCTGCCGAGATAGGCGTCCTGCACGGCCGGATCGGCGGCGATATCGGCGAAGCGGCCGCGCGCCAGAGTCTTTCCTTCGGCCATGACATAGACCAGATCGCAAAGCTTCGAGACGAGCGCCATGTCGTGCTCGATGAGCGCGATCGTCACGCCCTCCTCACGAATCGTATTGAGATGTTCTGCGATCGTGTGCGCCAGCGTCGGGTTGACGCCCGCCATGGGCTCATCGAGCAGAATGAGCTTCGGCTCCGCCATCAGCGCACGGCCAATCTCAAGAAGCTTCTTCTGTCCGCCTGACAGCGCCGTGACGGGATTGACGAGCACGGCGTCGAGTTTCAGCCTGATCGCAACGTCGCGCGCACGCGCCGCCACTTCGCCTACGCGCCGGCGCGCGGCGTCCGAGCCGAAGACGGCGGCGGCGAAGCGCTCGCCCGGTTGCGCGGGGCCGTAGAGCATCAAATGGTCGAACACGGTCAGTTTCGGAAAGCCGCGCGCAAGCTGGAAGGTGCGAACGAGGCCGTCGCCGACGAGCCGATCAGGCGCGTTGCCCGTGATGTCGGCGCCGTCGAACAGAACGCGCCCGGACTGCGGCTTGATAAGTCCCGACACGACATTGAACAGCGTCGTCTTGCCCGCGCCGTTGGGACCGATGACGCCGGTGATCTTTCCCTGCGGAATGGAGATGTCGGCGCCATCGAGCGCTTTCAGCCCGCCGAAGTGACGCTTGAGGCCCATGATTTCGAGAAGCGACGATTTATCCTGCATCGGGCCGCGGTGCGTGAACGGCGACTGTCGCGGCGGTCGCGCCCGAGGTCAAGCATCCGGGCCGATTTTCCTCGCATGATATATCATCCTGTGCGGCGCCGCGCCGCGCCGATTCGCCGTGCGTGTGCAGCATTTCCCTCGCATGCGCGCGACGACCCGCGGCTCGCTTGACCAATATATCATGCAAGACACAAGATGCGCCGACCTTGTTTCGGTATGATGCCCGCCCGCTCCGCGAGATCTCCATGGACCTGACGCTCTTCCGCAATTTTCGTCTGCTCGACCCTCACATCGCCGACGAAGCCGTCGAAGGTTACGAACTGCTCGTTGAAGGCGGAAAGATTCGCGAATTGTCGG
>JBEVKO010000050.1:0-7994 GCA_040509705.1 Beijerinckiaceae bacterium | reverse complement strand
ACGTCGCGGGGCTTTCCTGAGGGCGCGTGGGCCGGCGCTCTCATCGCGCTTTCCCCTGGCGGGCCGAGAGCAGGAGCGGTTTGCGGCAGGCTGCACGCGTCCGCAACGCCACGGCGACGGTTTGGGCGGTGGTTCGGCAAGCGACGTCGAGCACGATCGTGTTGTGACAGGGGTTTCCCTACCGTGCACATCGCAAGTGCGTGAGGTGAGGCCTGCTGTACACCGTGTCCCGACCGTGCTGTCCAAATACGCCCCCGGGAGCGATTGTTCGGTTGGCGCACTTGGCGAAGGCCCTTCGAGCCGCATAAATACGGTCAAGAGGGAGGAGAAACCATGGTACATCGACGCCAATTCCTGAAGGCCGCAGGGGCCGGCCTCGCGATGCCGGCGCTGACTAGGGCGGCAGGGGCCCAGACGCCGGAAGTGACGCTGAGGATGCATCACTTCCTGCCGGCGGTATCGAATGGGCATGCCAAATTTCTGAAGCCCTGGGCCGACAAGGTCATGGCTGAATCCGGGGGCCGGATTAAGATCGACATCTATCCTTCGATGCAGCTCGGCGGCACGCCGCCCCAGCTTTTCGATCAGGCGCGCGATGGCGTCGTCGATCTCGTCTGGACGCTGCCGGGCAATACCCCGGGACGCTTCCCGGCGATTGAATCGATCGAGCTTCCGTTCGTCGCCCACAAGCGTGCGATCGTGAATTCGAAAGCCGTCGCGGAACTTGGGCCGCCGCATTTTGCGAACGACTTCCGCGAGGTTAAGCCGATCTGCATCTGGGCGCATGACCACGGTCTCATCCATGCGAACAAGCAGGTGAAGACCATGGAGGACCTGAGGGGCCTCAAGCTCCGGTTTCCGACGCGGCTCGCGGGCGAAGCGCTGAAAGCTCTCGGCGCCAATGCGATCGGCATGCCGATCCCACAGGTGCCAGAGGCGCTGGCGCAGCGCGTGCTCGACGGCTGCGTCGTGCCGTGGGAGGTCGTGCCGGCGATCAAGGCGCAGGAACTTGTGAAGTTTCACACCGAGATCCCGGGATCGCCGACGCTCTATACGGCATCCTTTATTCTGGCGATGAACAAGGCCAAGTATGAAAGCCTGTCTCCGGAGGCGAGGAAGATCCTCGACGCCAACTCAGGCATGGCGGCTGCAGAGATGGCGGGCAAGGTGTGGGATGCTGAGGCGGTGACCGTATCCAACATGGTCAAGGCGCGCTCGGGCAATACGATTTCGCTGCTCGACGAGGCGGAGGCCGCCAAGTGGCGGACCACGACCCGGCCGGTGATCGACGCCTGGCTCAAACAGATGAAGGAGAAGGGCCTCGACGGCGACAAGATCCTCGCCGACCTGAGCGCCGCGATCGCGAAGCATTCGGCCGGGACCTAAGGCCGGCTGGGGGGCGCAATGTCACAGCCAGCAGGGCAAGGCGGCGCCCGCCCGCTCGCGTTGTTCGAACGGGTGGCGCGCACGATCGCGCTCGCCGGCGGCGTGCTTTCATTGTGCACTGCATGCGTCGTGGTGCTCAGCGTGCTGCTGCGCTGGGCGAATATTGGATCGGTGCCAGGAGACTTTGAAATTGTGCAGATGGCGACCGCCATCACGGTCTTCTGCTCGCTGCCGCTCTGTCAGCTCCATCGCGGCAACATCATGGTCGACACATTCACGAATTTTCTTCCGAGGCGTGTCACGACCGCGATCGACGCCATGTGGGATCTCGTCTACGCCGGGCTGATGCTGATCCTCGCGTTCTCGCTCGCGCAGGGCGCGCGCGACGTGATCCGCAACGGTACGAGCACGATGGTCCTTGGCTTGCCTCTCTGGCCTGCCATCGCGCTGGCGTCTGCGCTGACGCTCGTGCTTGCGCTGACGGCGGTGACGACGGCGCGCAAACTCATGCGGGGCCGCCCGTGAGCGGCGCGGCGATGGCGGCTGTCGGCTTCGCGGCGATGCTGGCGCTGATCGCGATCCGCATGCCGGTCGGCCTGTCGATGCTGGTCGTCGGTTCGATCGGCTACATCGCAGTACACCCGTCGGGCTGGCTCGCGTTCTTCGCCTATATGAAGACGAACCCGTACTATCAGTTCGCGAATTATACGCTCTCGGTCATCCCGCTGTTCATTCTGATGGGCGCTTTCGCGGAACGGTCGGGACTGGCTCGCGATCTGTTCACCGCGGCGAGGGCGGTGGTTGGGCACCTGCGGGGCGGGCTCGCCATGGCGGTGATCGGCGCCTGCATGATCTTCGGAGCGATCTGCGGCTCCTCGGTCGCGACCACAGCGACCTTCGGGCGTGCGGCGTTGCCGGAACTGCGTCGCTACGGGTATGACAGCGGTTTCGCGACGGCGACAATCGCGATCGGCGGCGTTGTCGATCTCCTGATCCCCCCCTCCATCATCCTTGTCGTCTATGCAATTGCGACGGAGCAGAACATCGCCAAGCTGTTTCAGGCTGCGATGATTCCAGGAATACTCGCCGCGATTTCCTACTGCATTGTGATTTCGCTGGTCGTGCGGCGTAAGCCGGATATCGCGCCCGTGCTGCCCAGCATGACGAGGACCGAGCGCATCGCCTCGCTGTGGAACGTGTGGCCGGCGCTGCTCGTCATCTTCGTGGTTATCGGCGGCATTTATGGCAGCGTCTTCACGCCGACCGAAGCGGCCGCTGTCGGGGCCATCGCGATGATGCTCGTCGGACTTGCCCAGCGCACGCTTGACTGGACCGAAATCAAGCAGTGCCTGATCCAGACCGCCGAAACATCGGCCATGATCTTCATGATCCTGCTCGGCGCGGAAGTGTTCGACGCGTTCCTCGCGCTGACGCAATTGCCGGCGCAGGCGGCAGAGATGGTGGCGAAGTCCGGCCTACCGCCTTACGCCATCATGGCCTGCCTGCTCGTCTTCTATATTTTTCTCGGCGCCGTGATGGATGAGCTGGCGATGATCCTCCTGACGCTGCCGGTTTTCTTCCCCGTGGTTCAGGCGCTCGATTTTGGCATGCCCGCCGACGAGGTTGCCATCTGGTTCGGCATCCTTGTCCTGATGGTCGTTGGCATCGGGCTCACCTGTCCGCCGATTGGCCTCAACGTATTCGTCGTGACGGCCGTGGCGAAGGACGTGCCGATCCACAAGACCTATCGAGCTGTGCTCCCATTCATTTGCATGGACATCGTCCGGCTCGGCGTGATGGTGGCGTTCCCGGGCCTCGCCTTGTGGCTGGTGCGTCTCCTGTCATAGTGCGTCCCGGCCGCATGACGCGGCGGTCGGGAGGCGCGCATGCGAGAGGTCGAAGGCGTCATCGAAGTCGACTTCGACGAGGTGACCAAAGGGATGGCCGACGGCACTATGCTACTCGTCGACGTGCGCGAGCCGCACGAGTACGCCGCTGGACACATTCCGGGAGCGATCCTCTTTCCGCTCTCGACGTTCGAGCCGGACGACCTGCCGGCGCCGGCGCCGGGACAAACCATCGTGTTCGCCTGCCGCACCGGTTCGCGCACGCTCCGCGCGATCGCGGCGGCGCAGGCGGCGGGTCTCGATCTGAGGACGCACTACAAGGGCAGCTTCACGGATTGGGTCGCGCGCGGCGGTCCGGTCGAAAGCGGCATCAATGACTGAAGGCCTCCGTTAGGCGGCGCTCAGCCGCGCTCGCGCGGGATCGCCCAGACGCGGATCTTCTCGCCGGCCCGGACGAGCTCGAAGAGAACGCTGCGCCCGACGCGCTCGCCGTCGAGCAGTCGAAGGAGATCATCGACGCCTGTCAGCGGCGCGCCATCGAGCGTCAGGAGCCAGTCGCCCGATCTGATTCCCGCTTGCGCAGCGGGGCCGTTATCCTGGACCGCGAAGACTAGCGGAGCTGTCGACTGGTTGAGGCCGAGCATGCTCGCGGCGCGGCGCGGCAGGGACGTGGTCTGGGCCGAGAGGCCGAGGAAGGCGCGGCGCACGCGGCCATGGCGCATCAACTCGCCCATGACGTGAAGCGCAGTGTTTGCCGCGACCGCAAAACAGATGCCCTGCGCGCCCATGATGACCGCGGTGTTGACGCCGATGACTTCGCCGGCGGATGAAACAAGCGGTCCGCCGGAATTGCCGGGATTGAGCGCCGCATCAGTCTGGATCACGTCCTCGATCATCCGGCCGCCGCGCCCCTGCAATGTGCGGCCGATCGCGGAGATCACGCCTGCGGTGACAGTCGTTTCGAAACCCAGCGGATTGCCGATGGCGATGGCGAGCTGTCCCTGGCGCAGGCTTTTAGAATCGCCGAGCTGCGCAAAGGGCATGTGAGCCGACTCCTCGATGCGGACCAGCGCGAGATCGGTGTCCGGATCGTCCCCGACCACTCGCGCCGCAAAGCGCCGCCCGTCGGGGATCGTCGCCTGCAGGCGCTGCGCGTGGTCGACGACGTGGCTGTTGGTCAGGATGAAGCCATCCGGGGTCAGGACAATGCCGGAGCCTGATCCGGCGCCGGCGCCGTGCGGTCCCGCCTTGGCCACATGGAGCCGGGCGACCGCCGGGCTGACCCTTTCGACAGCTCCGGCGACGGCGCGCGAATAGGCGTCGAGCAGCGGCGTGTCTTCGCTTGCGGAGCCAAGATCGCGGGAGGAGGGCGACGGCGATGGCTCCGCGTGCTCGTCGAGCACCGGAACAAAGTGCATGTCCAGCATGGCGGTTCTCTTGAGGTTCGCACTGATGTGGGGATCATGGGCGAACCGCAAAAGAGGGGCGGCTCCCGGCCAAGATCGGGCTTCCGGCGCGCGGACTCACGCCCTAAGCTTGCCGCGAAGCACACGCAGCGCGATCGGAGCCATTGCCCATGAACGCCCTTACTCCCATGAAATTCGGCGTCGGCCAGCCGATGCGCCGCGTCGAGGACAAGCGGCTGCTCACCGGCGGCGGCAACTACACATCGGATTACATGCCGGAGAAATGCCTCCACGCGCATGTTCTGCGCAGTCCGCACGCGCACGCCTCATTCAAAATAACTGATGTGGAAGCTGCGAAGGCGATGAAGGGCGTGAAGGTCATTCTCACCGCCGCCGACATCGAACATATCGGGCCGATCCCGTGCCTGGCGCCGATCGAGAATGGCGACGGCACAAAAGCGGCCAGCCCGAAGCGTCCGGTGCTCGCCAAGGACGTGGTGCGATTCGTCGGCGATCCGGTCGCCTTCGTCGTCGCGGACACGGCGGCGCGCGCCCGCGACGCGGCGGAGGCCATCGCAATCGACTGGACGCCAAAGCCGGCCATCCCCGACATTCGGGCCGCGCTCAGGGACGGCGCGCCTTTGGTCTGGGAGGATGCGCCCGGCAACATCGCCTACGATACGGCGATCGGCGACAAAAATAAGGTGGATGCGATCTTCGCGCAGGCCGCCAAGACCGTGAAGCTCGAGATCGACAACAATCGCCTCGTCACCAACTACTTGGAGACCCGCGCCTGCGTCGCTGAATATGAGGCGCCGACGAAGTCATTCACGCTCACGCTCGGGAGCCAGGGCGTGCACAGCGTTCGCGATGTGCTCGCGGGCATGATCCTGAAATGTCCGCCGGACAAGTTGCGCGTTGTGACGAACGATGTCGGCGGCGGATTCGGCACGAAGAGCTTCCTCTATCCCGAGTACGCTCTGGCCTGCGAAGCGGCGCGCGTATCGAAGCGACCGGTGAAATGGGTGGCGGATCGAACCGATCATTTCGTGTCGGACGCACACGGCCGCGACAGCGTCGTCATCGCCGAAGCCGCGCTCGATGCAGATGGGACTTTCCTCGCCATGCGCTTCGACTGGATGGGCAATCTCGGCGGCTATCTGCACCAGTATGGGCCCTACATCCATTATCTCGGCGCCAGCATGCTGACGGGCGTCTACAAGACGCCCGCGATCCATGTCCGCGTGCGCGGGATTTTCACCAACACGGTTCCTGTCGACGCCTATCGCGGCGCGGGTCGCCCTGAAGCGGCCTATGTGCTCGAGCGCCTCGTCGACCGGTGCGGGCGCGAACTCGGCCTTGCGCAGGATGAGATCCGCAAGCGCAACTTCATCGGCGTCAAGGAGATGCCCTACAAAACCCCCATCGCCGACCGCACTTACGACACCGGCGATTTCGCCGGCCATCTCAAACAGGCGATGACGAAAGCCGACTGGAAGGGGTTCGCCAAGCGCGCCGCGCAATCGGAGAAGCAGGGCAAGACGCGCGGCATCGGGCTTGCGACTTATATCGAGTGCACGGCGTGGGGCGAGGGCGAAACCGTCAATGCGACGCTCGAGAAGGACGGGACTGTTACTGTCCTTTCAGGCACGCAGTCGAATGGCCAGGGGCATGCGACGGCCTACGCCCAGTTCGTATCGCAGCATCTCGACGTGCCCCTCGACCGCATCAAGGTCATTCAGGGCGATACGTCGATCGTGAAGAAGGGCGCCGGCACCGGCGGATCGCGTTCAATCCCCGTCGGCGGCGTCGCAAGCCACATCGCAGCCGAAGCGCTGGCGAAGAACATCACAAATCTTGCGGCCGACGTTCTGGAAGCTGCGCCGCGCGACATCGAACTGGTGGAAGGAGACGCGCGGATCAAGGGAACCGACAGGCGCGTTTCGCTCAAGGACCTCGCCAATTCACCGAAGGCCAAGCCCGAGCATCTCAACGGGGAAGGCTCCTTCGTTCCGCCGGATGCGACCTATCCCAATGGCACGCATATCGCCGAGGTCGAGATCGATCGGGAAACCGGAGTCGTTTCCCTCGTCGCCTACAATATCTGCGACGATTTCGGCCGCACGGTGAATCCGATGCTGCTCGCCGGGCAGGTGCATGGCGGGGTCGTGCAGGGAATCGGTCAGGCGCTTCTCGAACGCACCGTCTACGACAGCGACGGCCAGCTGCTGTCGGCGAGCTTCATGGACTACTGCATGCCGCGCGCCGACGATCTTCCGCCGATTCACTTTGAAACCCGCAACGTGCCATCGACGACCAATCCCCTCGGCATCAAGGGCGCCGGCGAAGCGGGATCGATCGGCTCCTGTCCCGCTGTGATGAACGCTGTCGTCGACGCGCTCGATCGCGGCTTCGGCGTGCGCCACATCAACATGCCCGCGACGCCGGAAAGCGTGCGGAAGGCGGTTGCAGGCAAGCAAAAGGCCTGAGCCTGCCTTGCCCCAGGCTGTCAGAGAGGCATGATCGGAATCTGGGCGCTGAGTCGCCCGGGCGCGGCCAAGAGGCCGCAACGCTGGGGGAGCGACATGGACGGCTTGAGTTCAACCATGAATGCATGGGCCCCGCAGATGCGCAGCGTTCTGCGCATCATGGCGGCGCTGCTGTTTCTGCAACACGGACTTGCGAAGTTTTTCGGATTTCCCATGGCGATGCAGACGCCGGCGGCATTCAGCCTCATCTGGTTCGCCGGCGTGATCGAGGTCGTCGGAGGCATTCTCCTGGCGATCGGACTTTTTTCGCGGTACGCCGCGTTCATCATGTCGGGCCAGATGGCGGTGGCCTATTTCTACCTTGGACGACCGATGCGCAGCTTCTTTCCTCTCGCCAACCAAGGCGAACTCGAAGTGCTGTTCTGCTTCGTTTTTCTCTATCTCGCCTTTGCGGGACCGGGTCCCTGGAGCGTCGACGCACAGCGCACAAGTAATCCCTGACGGAACGCATGTCGGGCGCTCTGCGTCCGACATGCTGCGCTGCACAGAGTTCAGATTTTTGCGCCTGCGCAAACTGGGGCGGGCATCGACGCAAGGACGATCACAAGCCTGTGACATGCGAGAACCCCAGTTTATGGTCAATCTAAACTGTGGGGAACCCGGAGAAAATCATGTTCAGGCAAGCAGCATTCGTCGCCGCGGCGCTCATAGGTCTTGCGGCGTCAACGTCTTTTGCGCAGGACGTCCTGACACAGCGCAAGAATCTCATGAAGGCGCAAAGCGCTGCGACGGCGCCGATCGGGCGTATGCTTCAGGGCGCCGAACCCTATGACAACGCCAAGGTGCAGACGGCGCTCGACGCCTAT
>JBEVKO010000049.1:0-5513 GCA_040509705.1 Beijerinckiaceae bacterium | reverse complement strand
GAAAACAGGGTCGCGCGCGCCAATTGTTCCGTGCTCATATCGGCCTGCCCCAAGGGCGCGGTCAGCCAAATGCGACTGCGAGCCGAAATCCGCCGTGGCCACTAGCCCAACAGCGCAGACGGCGTCTTGTTGGCCAAGGCTGCAAGCGAGTCGCGCGCCGCGGACGCATCGCGATGCATCTGGGCGATGAGCGCATTGGCAGAATCGAACTTTTCCTCGCCGCGCAGGCGTAAAACAAATTCGACGGCGATTTCCTTCCCGTACAGATCCCCCGAAAAATCAAAAAGATGGGTCTCAAGGAAAGGCGCGCCATTGTCGAATGTCGGCCGTCGCCCGAAGCTCGCGACGCCGTCGATGAGTCGTCCGTCGACTGCTGCGCGCACTGCATAAATCCCGTGCGACAGACGGCAGGTTGGATCGAGGACCATGTTCGCGGTGGGAAATCCCAGATCGCGGCCGCGCTTGTCGCCATGCGCGACCGATCCGCGAACGAACCACCAATAGCCGAGAAGATGCGCCGCGCCGGCCATGTCTCCCGCTTCCAGTCGCTCCCGCACGCCGGTCGAGGAGACTGTGACGCCATCGATGACGATCGGCTCCAGAACAAGCGTATCGAATCCGAACTGCCTGCCCTTCATCTGCAGAAAATCAGGATCGCCGCGTCGTCCCTGCCCGAAGCGGAAATTCGCGCCGACTACAACGCCGCGCACGCCGAGGCGTTCAACAAGAAGGCTTTCGACGAACGCGTCGGCGGTGAGCGCCATCAGCGCGCGGTCGAACGTGAGCTCAATGAGGCCGTCCATCCCGGCGCGGGCGATAAGCCGAGCCTTGTCGAAGCGGGAGCAGAGCGAGAAATGCGGCGCATCGGGACGCGCGACGACGCGCGCATGCGGATGGAAAGTGAGCACCGCCGCAGGCGCCGAGAGGCGTTCCGCCATCGCGCGGGCTTCCGCCATCAGGACAGTGTGGCCGCGATGGATGCCGTCAAAATTCCCGATCGCCGCCACCGGTCGAACAAGCGACGGCGGAAGCGCGTCGGGATCCGAGACGAGCGTGAACAACGGATAGGCGCGGAAAGGGGAGGACGACATGAGCTGAGCGCCGCTTAGCACGTCCTTCCGTCCCCGCCACCCTGGCGGATCTGCGTTGCGCCTGTCGGCATCGTCGCGGATCAGGCGCGGCGCGCCACGCCTGACGCGGCGCCCTGAGGCGCTCCGGCAGAGTGCGTGATCCGCGGGTCGATCGGCGTCCGATCCTTGAGGCCGAGAATGTCCTCTAGCGCTTTCGCCGCAGGCAGAAGGCGCGCTTCGCCGCGCGGACGCGCGACAATCTGCAGACCGACGGGCAAGCCCTCGCGCGTGAAACCGCAGGGAATCGAGATCGCAGGGCAGCTCACGAGCGTGAAGGCGTAGGCGATGGCGAGCCAGTGGACATAATTGTCGAAGGCCACGCCGTTCAGCGACGTCACATAGCGGTCCTCGACCGGGAACGGTGTGACGATCGTCGCCGGAGCGCAGATGATGTCATAGGTCTCGAAGAAGGTGAGCGCCCGCTGATACATCACCGAGCGCTGGCGTTCCGCCCGCTCGTGATCCTCCATCGTCAGCTTCAAGCCCTTCTCGATGTTCCAGATCACCTCCGGCTTGAGCTGGCTGCGCCTGGAGTCCAGAAGCGCTTTCTTCGAAATTGCAAAGCCCTTGGCGCGCAGCACGTTGAACGTGTCGTGCGCCTCAGTGAAATCGGGATGCGCCTCCTCCACGACGGCGCCGAGTTCCGCAAATCTCAGCGCAGCGGCGCGACAGAGCTCCGCGACCTCCGCATCGACAGGAGTGATGCCGAGATCCGCCGAGAAGGCGACGCGCTTCGGCAGCCAGCCGGATGATGCTGCGGCGAGAAAGGATTGCGCCGGCTTCGGCAAGGACACCGGATCGCGGACGTCCTCTCCGGACAACGCATCAAGAAAGAGAGCGACATCTTCGACGTTGCGCGCCATCGGCCCCTCGACCGAGAGCAGCCGGTCGATCGGCCAGCCGGGATCTGTGGCGACGCGTCCGGGGGACGGGCGCAGGCCGACGACGCCGCAGAAGCTCGCGGGATTGCGCAGCGAGCCGCCGAGGTCCGAGCCATGCGCAAGCCACGCCATGCCGGTGGCCAGCGCTGCAGCCGAGCCGCCTGACGAGCCGGCGGCCGAGCGCGACGTGTTCCAGGGATTGCGGGTCGGGCCAAAGACCTCGTTGAAGGTGTTGGCGCCAGCGCCGAATTCCGGCGTGTTGGTCTTGGCGTAGATGACGGCGCCCTCGCCTTCGAGACGCTCGACAAGCGGATCCGACGCCTCGGGCGTGAAATCCGCGTAGATCGGCGAGCCATAGGTGGTGCGAACGCCGGCCACTTCCGTCAGGTCCTTGATCGCAACCGGCAATCCCGCCAGCATGCCGCGCTGCGCGGGCGGCTTCCTCATCACATCGTCGGCTGCGCGCCGCGCCCTCTCGAAGCAGAGGATCGGCAGTGCGTTTACAGGGCCGTCGACTTGGGCGATTCGGGCCTCGAGCGCATCGAGGCAGTCATGCGGCGTGACCTCCTGCCTTTCGAGCAGGCCGACAATCTCGCGCGCGCTCTTGCGGATCAGCCCCTGATCGGCTCCCATGCTGTCTTTCCTCCCTTGCTAGCCCGCCGGTAACGCCATGCTGACGAATTTGCAGACGCGCGACATCGAAACTCTCGTGCACCCTTACACCAATCTCGCGACTCACCGCGAGACCGGTCCGCTGGTGCTCGAACGCGGCAAGGGCGTTTTCCTCTACGACACCAACGGCAAGGAGTACATTGAAGGACTCGCAGGGCTGTGGTGCGCGTCGCTCGGCCACGGCAACGAAGAATTGATCGAGGCGGCCGCCGCCCAGCTGCGCAAATTGTCCTTCTGCCACCTGTTTGGCGGACGCAGTCATGATCCGGCGATCGAACTGGCGGAGAAGCTGAAGGAGATCGCGCCGTTTGAAGCGTCCAAGGTCTTCTTCACTTCGTCGGGCTCCGAGGCGAACGACACACAGGTCAAGCTCGCCTGGTATATGAGCAACGCGCTCGGGCGACCCAAGAAAAAGAAGATCATCTCGCGCATCAAGGGATATCACGGCGTCACCATCGCGTCCGCTTCGCTGACCGGCCTGCCCGCCAATCACGCCGACTTCGATCTGCCGATCGCAGGAATCCTGCATGCATCATGCCCGCATTACTATCGCTTCGCCAGGGACGGCGAGAGCGAGGAAGAGTTCTCGCAGCGCCTCGCCGAAGAACTCGACGAGCAGATCATGCGCGAGGATCCTGAGACGGTCGCAGCCTTCATCGCCGAGCCCGTGATGGGAGCGGGCGGCGCGTTTCTTCACCCCAAGGGTTATTTCGAAAAGATTCAGGCCGTTCTGAGTAAACACGATGTGCGGCTGATCGCGGACGAGGTCATTACTGGATTTGCGCGCACCGGAAACATGTTCGGATCAACGACCTTCGGCCTGAAACCCCACTCGATGTCGATCGCCAAGGCGCTCACGGCGGCCTACGCGCCGCTCGGCGCCGTGCTGATAGACGAAGACATGTATCAGGCGATGATTGCAGAGAGCAAAAAAATCGGCACTTTCGGACATGGATTCACCTATTCGGGTCATCCGCTGAGCTGCGCCGTCGCCATCAAGACGCTCGAAATCTACGAGCGCGACGATATTGTCGGGAAAGTGCGAAAGACATCGCCGACTTTCTTGCGTCGACTGGAAGCATTGGCGGAACATCCCCTGATCGGCGAAGCGCGCGGCGTCGGCCTTATCGGCGGAATCGAAATCGTCGCGAACAAGAAATCAAGGGCGCAGTACGATCCGAAGAAAGGCGTCGCAGCGAAGACTGTGTCATTCGCGCAGGAAGAGGGACTCATCGTCCGTCCGCTGATGGGCGATCGCATCGCGTTCTGCCCTCCACTGATCATCAGCGACACGGAAGTGAACGAGATGTTCGATCGCTTCGGACGCGCGCTGGCGAAGACGGCGGACTGGATTTCAAAAGAAGGCCTGCAGGCGGCCTGAACAGCCCTGCGCCTCAATAAGACCTTTGTCGATGTGAAATACCGTCCCGTGCTTGGAACCGCGGGGCGCTCACTTGTCCCGCAACAGCGTTTGTGTGCAGGGATACGTCAAGATGGTTTTGCATTCTGTAACTTTTCTTAACGAAGTTACTGCCGCACAATACGGCCTGCGTTGTGATTACGTGAATTGGGAAGCATTTTCGTCAACGGACGAAGTCGGGGACTGAAGCCGGTTGCAGCTTGGTGAGACCTGCCTGCGCAAATTCTGGCGGCCACGCAGGCGCCGCCGAGGCCTTGCAACAGCAATCTGGGTGAAAGGCCGGCCGTATGGGTGACTTCACTGGCGAGGCGGTGCTTGAGGGACTGACCGGCCTTCTTGGCGCTGATCGCAATTTCAAATTCCATCACCCCGACGTCGAGGACGCGCGGCTGAGATTCCGGAGCAGCCATGTCGGCCAGTTGAGGATGACGCATTTCCTCAGCCGCTTCGACGTCGACTCGCGCGCCGAGGGCGCCGCGGACCGAATTTATTTCCAGTTCGTGGAGACCGGATCAGTTCACTTCGTCAGGCAAAATGGCGAAACGCTCGGCGCGAGCGAAGGCGAACTGCTGACGGTGATGATCCCTCAGGGCGAAAGGCTGCGCGTCGCCGCCGACGACGAGCGGATCGGCGTCGGCGTCTCCCATCAACGCCTGCTAGAGATCGCGAGTCGGCATTTTGGCCTGATTCCGCCTCGCAGCCTCACGTTCAGCGCCACCGTTTCCGCCAGGAGCGGCCCGCTCGCAGAGGTCAGAAGCGTCGCCAAGGCGCTTCTCGCCTCCGATTCGGCTTTCGAGCATGTCGCGAGCGAGGCTCGCAAGGCCTACGAGGACGCCATCGCGGTTTCGTTCCTGCTAGGTGTGCCGAGCAATATTTCGGCCTTGCTGCGTCGTACGGAAGCACAGGTCGCGCCTGCCTATATCCGTCGGGCCGAAGAGTTCATGCGGGCGCATCTTTATGAGGCGATCACGCTCGAAGAGATCGCGGCGGCGGCCGGCTGCACGGCGCGCAATCTTCAGCTGAACTTCCGCAGCATGTTCGGGGTTCCGCCGATGCGCTACCTGCGCAAGCTGCGCATGGAGGACGCCAGGCGCCGGCTGGAATCGCACTCGGATGAAACCGCAACAATGATCGCCATGTCGCTCGGATTCACGAACCTCGGTCGGTTCGCAAAGGACTACAAAGTCATGTATGGCGAGCTTCCCTCACATGCTCGACGAACGCTGACGCCCAAGGTCCACAAAGACGCGGGCTGAATGACGGACGGTCCCAAGCCCGGCTCCGAATCGTCGTCACAGATTGGTTCCTCTGTTCGCGTGAGTTCTATTCATTCGAAGCTGAGTTTTAATCGTTTGTCAGCCAAAGGCCACCGCTGCGACAATCGACCGCGGAGAGGACGGGACGGCGCGC
>JBEVKO010000048.1:0-8542 GCA_040509705.1 Beijerinckiaceae bacterium | reverse complement strand
CCCCAGACCGGACTCGCATGAAGCCGGCGCTTCCACCGAAGCGCCGGCTTCTTTCTGTCGGCGTGTCGGCGCCCGGAGCTTCATGCGTCGCACTTTGGCAACGGCGTTAAGGTAAATGAAGGATAAACGGTCGTTGTAGCGCAGTCGCACTTGCGAGGTTTTGAGGGAATGCCTTAACCTTCTGTTAACCAGGGGGGCAGCCGTGCGGTTGTTGGGCTCGATCATCGGTGTGTTGGCGATCACAGCCGCGAGCCTTTGCGCCACCTCCGCCGCCGCCCGGCCGATCAGGCAGGCCGCCATTCCGTCCTCGACGAATATCAAGCCCCAAAAAGAGGCGCGTGCGCCGATCGGGTGGCTGGAGTTCTGTCAGCGGCATCCGGCGGACTGCGAGGTGGACGCGAGCCCGGCGCGCGATATCGCCGTCGACAGCAAGACCTGGCGCCTGCTTTCGCAGATCAATGACGCGGTCAATGACGAGATCGATCCGATCACGGACATCGACCATTGGAACGTGGTCGAACGCTGGGATTATCCCACCGACGGGAAGGGCGACTGCGAGGATTTCGTGCTTGAGAAGCGCAGGCGCCTCGTTGAAGCCGGCGTCCCGCGGCAGGCTCTGCTGATCGCGGTTGTGCGAGACCGAAAGGGCGACGGCCACGCAGTCCTGCTCGTAAAGACTGACAAGGGGGACTACGTCCTCGATAATCAGGAACCGGAGATCCTTCCCTGGGCGCAGACCGGCTACGGCTTTGTGAAGCGTCAGTCTCAGGAGCATCCCAACCGGTGGGTTGGACTTGGCGAGCCGCGCCCCGTCGTGGCGGTCGGAAATCCGCGATAGTCTAGCCGGCCTCTGCGGCCTGGCCGATCGCGACCCGAACATCCTCCAGCGCTCGCTGGGCGGCTTCACGCCCGGCCTCGATTGCGTCCGCGGCGCGCTGAAACTCAAACAGGCCGATCCGGCCGACGCGCGGCGCAATCATCAGATCTGGCGGATCACCTGCGAGACGGGAACGCGAAATCCGATCCTGCGTGATGTTGAACGCGTCGACCATGACGCCTGCGAGACTCGGCCCTTCCCCGCGCCGCGCGAACGGATTCATCCAGTTCGCCGCGTCGGCCATTTGCCAGCCCAGGCCGCGCGAAGATTCAGCGACCTGCGCCTGATCAAGCGGCGCGCCATAGGAATGGATCACCGTTCCCTTGCCGCCCGGGACATCGCCGTTCAGATTGACGGCGACCACGATGTCGGCGCCGAGCGCGCGCGCGGCGGTGACGGGCACCGGATTGACGAGAGCTCCGTCCATGAGCCAGCGACCTCCCAGCCGCACCGGCGAGAAGATGCCGGGCAGGGCGTAGGAGGCGCATAGCGCATCGACAAGCCGTCCGTGAGTCAGCCAGATCTCATGTCCCGTGGCAAGTTCGGTCGCGATAGCTGTGAAAGGAATGGGCAATTGATCGATCAAGATTTCCGACAGATGCCGTTCGAGCCTCTTGCGGAGCCGGTTGCCTGCGATGAGCCCCGATCCCTTGATGTTGATGTCCATGAGGCCGACGACGCCGGCGCGCGTCAGACCGCGCGCAAATGATTCGAGTTCAGGGAGTACGCCCGCCGCGTGGCAACCGGCGACGACGGCGCCGATCGAAGTTCCGGCAATGACGTCAATTTCGACTTTGGCCTCAGCGAAGGCCTGCAGGACCCCGATATGGCTCCACCCTCTCGCGGCGCCGCTGCCTAACGCGAGCCCCAGCTTGGGGCGCGCCAATTCCGGACCCGGCGGCTGCAGGTTTTCTTCGGCGGCGCGCCCGCCACCACTTCCACCAAAGGCGCGTCGCGCCATTCCCTCAAACAACATCCGACCGTCCCTCCCCGGGGGTCGCCCGGGTCAACGATGCGCCCGCGTCATGAAAGGAGCGTGAACGACGGGCTCTGCCCGCAGAAACGGTTGCCGAGTGGTTACGTTCCGCGAGGGCGCCCTTCAGAGGGAGTTTCCGCCAGGACCAGCGGTCGGAGGCCGAAGCTGGCGTCTCCGAGGGGTTGGACGCGATAGAAGCAGGATCGCCGCCGCGTGTGACAGCATCCTCCGTCGCCTCCCACGCGGACCTTGAGCCAGATCGCGTCCTGGTCGCAGTCGACCCGCATCTCAACCACGGTCTGGAACTGACCTGACGTTTCTCCCTTACGCCATAGCGCGGCGCGGGAGCGCGACCAGTACCATGCTTCGCCGCTGGCGATGGTGCGCGCGAGCGATTCAGCGTTCATATGCGCGACCATCAGCACCTCGCCGGTGTCCGCCTCGGTCGTTACGCAAGTGACGAGGCCGTTGGCGTCGAAGTTGGGAGCAAGCGCAAGGCCTTCCTCCAGCTCGCGTCGGGCGGAAAGGCGGGGGAAGGGGGACATGACTCGGATCCAGGCTCCAAGGAGAGCCGGCCATAGCATGCCTGCCCCGTCGAGTGATGCCTTCTAATCTTTGCCGCCGTGGCCGTCTGTGCGCGCCACCGCACAACTACCTGCGCCGCACGAGGACGCCCGTCGCAATGTCGTGCAGCAGGCGGCTCTTGTCGTTGAAGAGCCCGACCAGCAGGACCGGTGGGAACATCAGGCTGACATAGAGCAGAACGGCGTGCGCGCCGGCGATGATGAAGTCGACCGGCTGCCCTCTCATGTCGACGACCTCTAGCCCCATAGCGCGCATGCCCCAGGTGCCCCGATTCGGACCTGAGACCGTCGAGGCGTTGTAGAAAAAGGCCGTCAGCGGAAAGGCGAGCGGCAGCGCGAACCAGGACAGCCCGAAGGTGAACAGCCCGGCGACGGCGAGGAGCGCGAAAATCAGGCTGCCGAGAAGACCGACGACAATGAAATCGAGCCCGAACGCGCAAACCCGCGAGAACAGGACCTGCGTGTCACCGATTTCGAGCGAATCGTCGGCCGCGTCAGCGGCGCCTGCCTCCTGGCCGCGCCGACTCTTCCTCGCGACCGACCAGCTTGTCTGGTGAAAGTCATTCCGCATGCTTGTCAGACCTCTACGGCCCCACGGGTGGTCTCATAGACTGGAAAGATGGCGTTTTTCAATGCGGTAGGCGATTGGATCTACCCGCTTAAGCCGCGCGGATCGAGTCTCGCCGGCGAAAATCCCTCGCTCGCCAGGGTTTGCAGCAATTGCCTCGCGTGCTCCGCGTCGCGCGTCTCGACTGTGACGTCGAGCGAGACGCCCTTCGCCGGCACGTCGATGAACAGGCGTCCGTGACTGACTTCGAGGATGTTGGCGCCAAGTTCGCCGAGCCGTGTTGCACTCTGCCCAAGCACGCCGGGCCTGTCGCTTGTCGTGATGCGAAACGAGACGATGCGGTCGGCGCGCTCAAGCGAGCGCACCATGATCGACGCCAGCATCCGCGCATCGATATTGCCGCCGCAGAGAATGACGCCGACTTTATGCCCCTTGAATCGCGCTGGCTCCGCCAGCATCGCCGCAAGTCCCGTGGCGCCGGCGCCTTCGGCCATTACGCGCTGATGCGTCGCGAAAAGATTGATGGCGTCCTCGATCTGCGTTTCGCTGACGCAGATGATGTCCGAAAACAGCGCCTTGATGATGGGCAGCGTAAGCGTCCCGACATTCTTGACCGCGATGCCCTCGGCCAGCGTTGCGCCTCCGACCGGCCCGCTGCGATGCGAGATCGCATTGTCGAACGACGGATAGGAATCGCATTCGACGCCTATGATTTCGATATCGGGCTTGATCGCCTTCGCCGCGATCGCATTGCCGGCGCCGAGCCCGCCGCCGCCGAGGGGAATGACGAGCATGTCGAGATCAGGATGGTCCTCGAACATTTCGAGCGCGATGGTTCCCTGGCCCGCGATGATGCGCGGATCGTCGTAAGGGTGGACGAAGACAAGTCCTTCGGCGTCCGCCAGGCGTTTCGCCTCGATCTGGGAGTCCGATAGCGTTTCGCCGTGCAGGACGACGCGCGCGCCATAGCTGCGCGTATTCTCGACTTTCACCAGGGGCGTGCCGACAGGCATGACGATGGTCGCCGGAATTCCCTGTCTGCCGGCGTGATAGGCGACCGCCTGCGCGTGATTGCCGGCCGACATGGCGATGACGCCGCGGCGGCGTTCCTCGTCGCTGAGCGACGCCAGCTTCACGATCGCGCCGCGCTCCTTGAAAGAGCCGGTTGCGTGCAGCGTCTCATACTTCACGACGACGTCGGCGCCGGTCATGGCCGAGAGTTTCGGAGCGGGCAGCGTCGGCGTGCGCGCAAGCTGGTTCGCGATCGCCGTACGCGCAGCGCGCACATCATCGATAGTGATGGCGAATAATTGGCTCACGGCGTCCGTCCCATTTGCTTCTCGGACTCCCGGCCTTCGCCGAACAGGCCGCCGGGTCGGAAGATAAGGATCAGCGATAACAGACTGAACACCGCTACGTCCCGCCATTCGATTGGCATGGTCGCGGACCACAGCCCCTCCAGCGCTCCGACAATCAGTCCGCCGATGAGCGCGCCTCCGACCGACCCGACGCCGCCGAGAACCGCGCCGACCAGCGCCTTCAGCCCGAACACCGCGCCTCCGGCGTAGCCCATGCCTCCGATCTGCAGGGTGAGCAGGAAGCCGGACAGGCCGGCGACACCGCATCCGAGCGCGCAGGCGATCAGCACCGTGCGGCCAGGATCAACCCCGCACAGCGCCGCGGCGAGCGCGTCGTCCGAACAGGCCCGCCAGGCGCGGCCATATCGCGCGCGACGCATGAAGAGGATGAGCGCCAACGCCGCCGCCAGGGCCGCGCTCGCCACGGCGAACATCACGGGCGTCGCCGTCACGGCGAAGCCCGGCGCCTGCGCAACGAGCAGCGGCTCGTTCCAGACCGGCGACAGCCAGCGCGCATAGTGCCCCTGTGAGAGACGGATGCCCTCGGACATGGCGAGCGCCAGCCCCACCGTCGCGATCAGCACATGCTGGCCCGGCTGGCCGAGCACGGGCGCAAGGACGAGCTTAGCAGCCGCAGCGCCCCAGGATGCCGTGACCCAGGCCGCCATGATGAAACCGATTGCGATCAGCGCCGCTGTTGCGGCGAAGCCCGCGAACTGCGCCATCGCCACCCCGAGGGCGACGCCCGCCGCGCCCAGGGCGGCAAATTCTCCGAATGCGAGAATGATCCGTCCGACGAGCCCGTAGACGAGCGCATAAGCGGTCGCCATCAGGCCGGTCACGGCGACGATGGGCGCCGCCGCAACCGCCTGCTGGATGGCGTAGCCAGCGCCGGGCGAGACATGTCCGAGGAAGGGCGCGGTTGCGGGCGCCTGCGGCGCCTCGAGGGCGGACTCGGCTCGCTCGAGCCAGTAGCGGCGCAGAAAGAACAGCGAGGCGTCGCTCATGTGGCCGCGCTCTGTCACGACGCCGACAAGATCGGTGGCGCCGCTCGCAAGGCCTTCGCCCGCGAACTCGCATTGAATCTGCCGGCTTCGGGCAGTCGCGCCCGGCGCTTCGACCAGATACTCGATGCGCACGCTCGCAGGCCGAGTTCCGCGCCGGGCGCGGAGCGGCGTGACGATGGCGTCGTCGCCGGCGATCGCAGGCAGGATCGCGCGGCAAACGCGCGCCTGGTTTTCGTCCGCGCTCGGCTGGCGCGTCAGCAGAACTCCAGCGATGAGGCCCACAGGAAAGGCCAGGGCCAGTATGATGAGAAGATGCCGCACGCGCACGGCGCCATGACTGGCCTGAATCGAGCCGGTGGGAAAGGGGAGCTTTGCCGGTGGCGAGCCGTCGGCGCGGGCGTATCCTAGCGCGCCCCGATATCTGGAGCCTCGCGATGTCAGCCGCCGCCTCACACGCCATCGCCGCCCCGGCTCAGGCCGAGAGCGACACGAACCTGTCGCCGCGCCGCCGCGCCTGGGCAGCCGCCAACGTCGCGCCGGCCTCGCGGGCCCTGCTTGATCGCGACGAGCGACATTTCCTGCGCCAGTCGGTGTCGACGCCATGCCTTGAAACGATCGTGAAGGCGGAGGGCGTGTTCATCGAGACGGCGTCAGGCCGCCGCCTCTTGGATTTTCACGGCAATAACGTTCATCACATAGGCTACGGGCATCCGCGGCTGAAGCGGGCGATCGCCGAGCAGATGGACGAGTTGCCCTTCGCGCCGCGCCGTTTCGCCAACGAGCCTGCGGTGAAGCTTGCGGCGAAGCTTGCATCCATCGCGCCTGCGGGCCTCAGCAAGATGCTGTTCACGACCGGCGGCTCGGACGCGAATGAACTCGCTCTCCGCGTTGCGCGCGCGGCGACTGGCCGCTTCAAGACGGTTTCCTTCTGGGACGCCTATCACGGGTCCGGCTTCGGCGCGGCGTCTGTGTCGGGAGAATCGCTTTTCCGCTCAGGCCCCGCTGGCCCTCTGCTGCCGGGGGGACAACTCGTTGCTCCGTTCGCCTGCTATCGCTGCCCGTATGGCTATCCGGAGAAGGATGGCGCGCCCATCATCGATCTTTGCCGCATCCAGTGCGCGCGCATGGTCGAGTACGTGCTCGAAAAGGAGGGCGACGTAGCCGCTGTGATCGCCGAGCCGGCGCGGGCGGTGCCCTACATCGCGCCGCCCGGATTCTGGAAGATCGTGCGCGACGCCTGTCATCGGCATGGCGCGCTGTTGATCTTCGATGAGATCCCAACGGGCCTCGGCAAGACGGGGAAAATGTTCGCCTGTGACCATGACGCGGTCGCGCCCGACATTCTCACCATGGGCAAGGCGCTCGGCGGCGGCATCCTGCCGATTGCGGCCTGTCTTGTGCGCCCTGAATTGGACGTCGGCGGCGACTGGGCGTTCGGCCACTACACGCACGAGAAGAACCCGGTCACCGCGCGCGCCGCGCTGACCACGATTGAGATCATAGAAGATGAGGGCCTGGTGGAGAACGCCGCGCGCGTTGGCTCCTATGCGCTCGAACGGCTTCACGAGATGAAGCGGAAGGTCGCATGCGTCGGGGACGTGCGGGGCAGGGGACTGCTGCTCGGGGCGGAGCTGGTTCTAGACCATGAAACGAAGGAGCCCGCGAAGGATCTCGCCGAGGCCGTGATGTACGCCTGCCTCGATCGCGGGCTTTCATTCAAGACGACGATGGGCAATGTGCTCACTTTCACTCCGCCGCTCACCATCACGCTGGATCAGATGGCCTGGGCGATGGATGTCGTGGAGGAGGTCCTGATGGAATGGTGGAAAGGCCATGCAACCACTGGATGAACGTCACCTGCCAGATGGCGTGCGGTCGCCGTCCGGGCGCTGACAGCTCATATTCGACCGCTATGCGGGTCGGGAGACGATGCGATAGCGCGTGTGTTCGGTCAGAAGGAAGCCGTTGAATAGGCACTGATCTAACGGGGTTGAGCGCGCGGCGACGCATCGCGCATGACGGCTCGACCAACACTCCCATTGGCGAAGCCTGGCCGCGCGGGACGGCGTGGAACAGGACTAGCCGCGACTGAGACCATTCGTCATACTCGCGCCAAGCCCGGGAAAATCGGGCGTTGTCGGGAGCGGAGGAAACGTGATGGAACGCAGAAGCTTTCTCATGGGCGCTGCGGCGTCCGCCGGCGTGCTGGCCAGTCCGGCGATCGTCCGGGCGCAGGCGCCGGTGACCCTCAATGGCGCCGTGCAATTCAATGACGATCACGCCTTCAACAAGGGCCTGCTGAAGTTCGAAGCCCTCGTCAAACAGTACTACGGCAAGCCGATCAATTTCGTCCTGCACAGAAACTCCTCGCTCGGGCTCGAGAAGCAGTATTTCGAGTACATGTCGCAGGGCAAGGCCGTGGACTACGGCATCGTCTCCCCGGCGCACATGAGCACGTTCGCCAAGGCCGCACCCTTCATCGACGCACCGTTCGTGTTCAAGGACATCGAACACATGAACAAGGTGGTGAACGCCAACCTTCTGAAGCCGATCGCCGATGAGGTCGAGCAGAAGGCCGAGGTCATGCTGATCGGCAATGCCGGTGGCGGCGTCCGCAACATCTTCTCCAACAAACCGTTCAAGAACCTGGCCGAGATCAAGGGGCTGAAGGTGCGTGTGCAGGGCGCGCCGATCTGGTCGCGTACGTTCGCGGCCATCGGCATGAGCCCGACGGTGATCGCCTACAACGAAGTCTACAACGCCATTCAGAACGGCGTGATCAACGCCGGTGAGAACGAGGCGGCAGGCGTGGAGGCGATGAAGTTCTATGAAGTCGCGCCGAGTCTCGTGCTGACCCAGCATGCGGTGTCGATCCGGCCGATCTGCTTCTCGAGCAAGACCTTCAAGACGCTGGAGAAGCCGTTGCAGGAGGCGATCATGCGGGCAGGCAAGGAAGCTGGCGATTTCGCCCGTGCGCTGGAAAGCAGCGAGGAAGCGGTCAAGCTCGACACGCTGGAGAAGGCCGGCAAGCTCAAGCGTGTCGTGTTCGAGGAACGCGACGCCATGAAGAAGCTGGCAGATCCGGTGATGGCGACCTACGCCAAGGAGATCGGCGCCGAGGACATCTACTCAAAGATCAACGTGGCATAACCGACGACGCGACCGGTGCGGC
>JBEVKO010000047.1:0-4953 GCA_040509705.1 Beijerinckiaceae bacterium | reverse complement strand
CGCGCTCGCCCAGATCGGCGGCGTTGAGCCCGACGCCGTCGAGCAGGTCTGGCACAGCGTCGCTCCACCCTACGCCGACCTATTCGCCTGGATCGAAGGAAGAGGCCCGCAGCCGCAATCCAACGATCCCGCGCCATTCCGCCCGCCGATGCTGGCGCATGCGATCGAGGAAGCGGATTTCGCCAAGCTCGATCCGGCGGAATTCATGGCCGAATGGAAATGGGACGGGATTCGCGTGCAGGCCGCCGGCGGACGCCGCGCGGACGGTCGCCATGTGGCGCGGCTTTATTCGCGCACCGGCGAAGACATCTCGCGCGCCTTCCCGGATCTCATCGAAGCCCTCGCCGAATTCGACGGCGCGGTCGACGGCGAACTGCTGATCCGGCGCGATGCGCGCGTGCAGACCTTCAACGTCCTGCAGCAGCGTCTCAATCGCAAGGCCGTGACCGCGAAGATGCTGACTGAGTTTCCCGCCCACATCCGCGCCTATGACCTGCTGGCCGAGGGCGAGACGGATCTTCGCAATGAGCCTTTCGCCAGGCGCCGCGCACGCCTGGAGGCGTTCGTCGCCAACCTCGATTCGCCAAGGCTCGATCTATCGCCTCTCATTCCCTTTGCGTCATGGGAGGAGCTTTCGGGGGCGCGCGCCGATCCGGCCTCGGCCGGCGCTGGCGAAGACGCGGCGGCGGTCGAAGGCTGCATGATCAAGCGCGCCGACAGCGCCTACGTTCCTGGCCGACCCAAAGGTCCGTGGTGGAAATGGAAACGCGATCCGTTTTCGGTCGACGCGGTGCTGATGTACGCGCAGCGCGGGCACGGCAAGCGCTCCTCCTATTATTCGGACTACACGTTCGGCGTCTGGCGCGAGGGCGAGGCGGGCGACGAGCTGACGCCAGTCGGCAAGGCCTATTTCGGCTTCACCGACGAGGAGCTTCTGGAGATCGACCGCTTTGTGCGGCGCCAGACGGTCAACCGCTTCGGACCGGTGCGCGAGGTCGTTCACGAGCCCGACAGGGGACTTGTGTTCGAGGTCGCATTCGAGGGCATCCAGCGTTCGAGCCGGCATAAGTCGGGGGTTGCGATGCGGTTCCCGCGCATCGCCCGCATTCGATGGGATAAGCCGCCGCGCGAGGCGGATCGTCTTGAGACGCTGGAGCGCCTGATTGGCGCTTCGGGACAAGGGGAGACTTGACGCGGCGACCGGAGCCGGCGGGCCCGGAGATGGACACACGGCGAGAATCCCCGGAAACTCCGCCCGGATCGCGCGCCGGGGTACGGCAGGAGAATGGTCGGGGCTGCGGCTGACGACCACAAGCGGCAGGAGGAAACGGTTTGGCGTCTTCGCCGACACGCATCGTCATCGCCGACGATCACCCGCTGGTGCGCGGCGCCCTGCGTCAGGCGGTCGAAGCGCGATTCAAGCCCGGCGAGGTGGTCGAGGTCGGGGACTTCGACAAGGCGATCGCCGAGATCGCGCGTGGCGACGAGGTCGACCTTCTCCTGCTCGATCTTGCAATGCCTGGCGTCGAAGGCTTTTCGGGCCTCATATATCTGCGAGCTCAGCATCCAAGCGTGCCCGTGGTGATCGTTTCGGGCAACGACGATCCGGGCGTGATCCGGCGCGCGATTGACTTCGGCGCGGCGGGGTTCATTCCAAAGACCGTCGCCATGGATACGATGGCGGACGCGATCGAAGCCGTGCTGATGGGCGGCACCTGGACTCCGCCCGACGTCGACCTTTCGCAGCCGGTCGATCGCGAGACAAGCGAACTCGTCAAGAAGCTGGCGACGCTGACGCCGCAGCAGGTGCGCGTGCTGATGATGCTGTCGCAGGGTCTGCTCAACAAGCAGATTGCATTCGAGCTCTCTGTCTCCGAAGCGACGGTCAAGGCCCATGTCTCGGCGATCCTGCAGAAGCTCGGCGTCGATTCGCGCACGCAGGCCGTGATCGCGGCGTCGAAAATCGCGGGCGCCGGCGCGCTCGGCTGAGCCGCTGCGCAGAATGATTCTGCGCGCTTCTCCTCAACGCTTCGCAATATCCCGGAAGCCGCGCGGCGCGCAGCCGCGTTCGACAGCAGCGTCATGGCCGGGCCAAGTGCAAGGCCCGGGGATGACGGCTAACGACTCGCCGCTCGGCGCTGCTCGGCGGCGGTGCAGGCTTTGGTATGGCCGCGGGGCCAGCGCGTTCCGCCGCCCCGGAATGACGATTAATGTTGCCGTTGCAGGACAGGCGTTTCTTGAGACACGAACAAAAGCAGGAACATCAATTCCGCCGGTACACATCCTCGATGCGGATGATGTCGTCCTCGCCGGTGTAGCTGCCGACCTGGACCTCGATGATTTCCAGAGGAATCCGCCCGGGATTGGCCATGCGATGAACGCACCCCAGCGGCAGGTAGATAGACTCGTTCTCGCGCACGATGTGCGTCTCTGAGTCGCGCGTCACCTCGGCGGTGCCGCGCACCACGACCCAGTGCTCGGCGCGATGGAAATGTTTCTGCAGGCTGAGCACGCCGCCGGGCCGCACCAGGATGCGCTTCACCTGAAATCGCGGACCGATGTCGATGCGCTGGTACCAGCCCCAGGGACGATGCACCCGCAGATGTTGCGTCGCCTGCGGGCGATCCTTCGCCTTCAGCCGCTCGACCAGGGTCTTCACCTGGTCGGCCTTGTCCTGCGTCGTCACCAGAACCGCGTCGTTCGTCGCAATGACGAGCGCATTCTCCATGCCGACGACGGCGGTGAGAATGTCCTCGCTGTGCACGAGGCAGTTCTTCGCGTCGAGCAGTTCGACGTCCCCGAGCGTGGCGTTGCCGGCCGCATCATGCGGCAGCGCCTGCCAGACAGCGCCCCAGCCGCCGATGTCGGACCAGTCGAAGGACACGGGAAGCACTCCCGCCTTCGTGGTCCTCTCCATCACCGCAAAATCGATCGACGTCTTCGGCGCCTGCAGGAAAGCGTCCTTGTCGAGCCGGATGAAGCCGAGATCGCGCCCCGCCTTGTCGAGCGCCGCGCCGGCCGCCGAAAGGATCTGCGGCGACAGCGCCCGCAGCTCATCGCGCATAACGGCGGCGCGAAAGACGAAGTTGCCGCTGTTCCAGAGATAGCCATCGGCGATGTAGCGCGCGGCGGTCGCCGCGTCCGGCTTCTCGACGAAGGCGTCGACCTTGCGCGCGCCGGTCTCGCCCACCGCCGCGCCCGGCCGGATGTAGCCGTAGCCCGTCGCAGCGAAGGTCGGCTGCAGACCGAGCGTCATGATGAGCCCGTCGCCCGCCGCATCGCCCGCGATGGCGCATGCGTCGCGAAATCCGGCCGCGTTCTCGATCAGATGGTCGGCCGCCATCACCGCGATCACCGCGTCCTCGCTCTCGCGCACGCCGATCAAGGCGGCGACCGCGACGGCGGCGGCGGAGTCGCGCCGATCAGGCTCGAGCACGATATGCGCATTCATGCCGATGACGCGCAGCTGATCGGCGATGATGAAGCGAAAATCATCGTGGGCGATAACCACCGGCTCGGCGAAGCGCGCATCGTCGCGGAAACGCATCACCGTCATCTGGAATGTCGAGAGCTCGCCAAACAGCGGGATGAACTGCTTGGGCATCGTCTCGCGCGAGGCGGGCCACAGGCGTGTGCCGGAGCCGCCGCACATGATGACTGGAACAATCGGCATGATATCAATGCTTCCCCAATGAAACCGCCAGCCTTGAACCAGCTTTGGACCGAGCGGTCCAGAGCAGTTCCAGGCCGCGGAATGGCCGTAGCAAAATTCCATTTCGATATGCTGAACGGGGCGGGTTGCGTTGGCGACCGCTTCCTGCAATCAGGCCGCACAGTCCGGAAATCGGAAGGACGGCGAACGATGGCCGACGGGAAACTGGGCAACTTTCTGGGTGGATCGCCCGGCGGCGTCATTCTGCGCCTGGCGCTCGCCTCGCTCATCGTCGGCGCGCTGATGGCGTTGCTTGGCATCGACCCGCAGACCCTCGTCACCCGCGTATTCCGCCTCGCCCAGGGGCTGATCGAAAGGGGATGGGAGGCTGTCGGCGAGATCGGCCGCTGGATCGCCTATGGCGCCGTGATCGTCGTGCCGATCTGGCTCCTGTCGCGACTCGTGTCGGGCCGCCGATAGCGGCCGGCATGGCGCAGGGCGTCGGCGACGGCGGGTTCGCGCCCGTCACCCATGCGCGGCTGTTGGCGATCGCCGCGCCGGTCACACTTGCGAATCTGTCGACGCCCCTCCTCGGGATCGTCAACGCGGCTGTGATCGGCCGGCTTGGCGACACGGTTCTGCTCGGGGCCGTCGCTCTGGGCGCCGTGGTGTTCGACATCCTGTTCTGGTCGTTCGGCTTTCTGCGCATGGGCACCGCCGGTCTGACAGCGCAAGCCTACGGCGCGCAAGATGAGGGCGAGTTGCGCTCGGCTTTCCTGCGGGCGTTGCTGGTCGCCGCCGCCATCGGCGGTGGAATAATCCTTCTCCGCGACCCGCTGGGAGCGATCACCATCTCCTTCATGCGCCCGAGCGCGGAGGTGGCGCGTGCGGCGCAGGAGTATTTCCAAGCGCGCATCTGGGCTGCGCCGCTCGCGCTCGCCAACTACGCCGTGCTCGGGTCGCTGGTCGGACGAAGCCGCGCCGATCTTGGCCTGATCGCGCAGATCGTCATCAATCTCGCGAATGCCGCGCTGAGCGTATTGTTTGTGAGTGTGTGGAATTTCGGCGTCGCGGGCGTCGCGTGGGCGAGCGTCATCGCGGAAGCCGTCGGGCTCGTCATCGGGCTCGTCATCCAGGCGCGGGCAGGACTGTTCCGCGGCGCGCAGTGGACCGCGGTTCTCGATCGCCGGCGCATGTGGCGCACGCTCGCGGTCAATCGCGACATCTTTCTGCGCACCATCGCGCTGATCGCCGCGATCGCATTCTTCACGCGTCAGGGATCGCAGGCGGGCGATGCAGTG
>JBEVKO010000046.1:0-6511 GCA_040509705.1 Beijerinckiaceae bacterium | reverse complement strand
GTGGCGCCGCAGGCGCGCTTCGTCGGTCTATCCGCGACCGTGCGCGAGCCCGATCAGTTGCGGCGCTGGCTCGTCGGGCAAGGGGCGCACGCCCCGCGTGTCGACCCGCGGCAAGCCGACGGCGACATGGCGGATCTCGTGACCGTGACAGGCGGCGCCCGCGCCCGAATCGGCGTGCTCGAAACGACGCGTTCGCTTCCCATCGCCGGCCACACGGCGCTGCACGCGATGAGGGAAATCTACGCCGCCATCAAGGCGCATCGCACGACGCTGGTCTTCGTCAACACGCGCATGCAGGCGGAATTTCTCTTCCAGCATCTATGGTCCATCAACGACGATTCGCTGCCGATCGCCCTGCATCATGGCTCGCTCGACGTGAATCAGCGACGCAAGGTGGAGGCAGCGATGACCGACGGAAAGCTGCGCGGCGTCGTCTGCACCTCGACGCTCGATCTCGGCATCGATTGGGGCGATGTCGATCTCGTGATCAATGTCGGCGCGCCGAAGGGCGCGAGCCGTCTGATGCAACGGGTCGGGCGTTCGAATCATAGGCTTGACGAGCCGTCGCGCGCATTGCTTGTGCCCGCCAACCGCTTCGAGAGCATGGAGTGCCGCGCTGCGCTCGATGCGGTCGCGGAAGCCGCGCAGGACACGCCCGACATTTCGGCCGGCGCGCTCGATGTGCTTGCGCAGCATGTGCTCGGCGTCGCCTGCGGCGAACCTTTTGTTGCCGAGGAGCTATGCGAGGAAGTGCGCACGGCCTTGCCGTACGCAGATCTGCCGCGCGCCGACTTTAACCGCATCGTCGATTTCGTGGCGACTGGCGGCTACGCGCTTAAGTCCTACGACCGTTTCGCCAAGATCAGGCAGGGAAAGGACGGTCGCTGGCGCGTGTCGAATCCCCGCACCGCGCAGCAGTATCGCATGAATGTGGGAACGATCGTCGAGGCGGCGATGCTCAAGGTGCGTTTGGGCCGTGTCCGCGCGCGTGCGTCGGTCAGGGCGGGCGGCAAGGTCGCCATGGGCGGGCGGGCGCTCGGCGAGGTGGAGGAGCATTTCGCCGAGACGATGACGCCCGGCGATACGTTCGTGTTCGCGGGCGAGGTGCTGCGCTTCGAGGGCATCCAGGAGAACGAGGTCATTGTCACGCGCGCGCCGGCAGGAACCGATCCGAAAGTTCCCTCATACGAAGGCGGGAAGTTTCCCCTGTCGACCTTTCTCGCCGCGCGTGTGCGCGCCATTCTGGCTGATCCTGCGCAATGGGGCGGGCTTCCGACGGAGGTGCGTCAGTGGCTGGAAGCGCAGAGGCGCAAATCGGTCCTCCCTGGCCGCGGCGATCTGCTGGTCGAGACATTTCCGCGCGCAGGCCGCTATCATCTCGTGTGCTATCCTTTTGAAGGCAGGCTCGCGCACCAGACGCTCGGCATGCTGCTGACAAGGCGCATGGAGCGCGCGTGGCTGCGCCCGCTCGGATTCGTCTGCAACGACTACGCGCTGTCGGTGTGGGCCTCGGCGGATCTCGGCGCTGCGATCGCGCAGGGGCGGCTTTCGCTTGCTCAGCTCTTCTCTGACTACATGCAGGGCGACGATCTCGAGGATTGGCTGGCGGAATCGGCGTTGATGAAGCGCACGTTCCGCAACTGCGCGATCATCGCTGGGCTGATCGAGCGGCGCTCTCCCGGTCGGGAGAAAACCGGGCGCCAAGTCGTCATCTCCACCGATCTCATCTACGACGTCCTGCGGCGTCATGAGCCCGATCATATTCTGCTGCGCGCGGCCCGCGCCGATGCGGCGACCGGTTTGCTCGACGTGCGTCGCCTGTCGGCCATGCTCGCGCGCGTGAAGAATCATCTTGTTCACAAGCCGCTCGACCGGGTGTCGCCGCTCGGCGTATCGGCGATGCTGGAGATCGGGCGCGAAGCAGTTTATGGCGAGGCGGCGGACGCGATTCTCGCCGACGCCGAGGATCAGTTGTGGCGGGAAGCGACGGAATGAGCGCTGGTCGGGCGGAGAGAATGGCGCAACGGGAAACGCGCCGCTTCGCCGTCGGGGCGCTTGAGGCGACGGCCGACGCCGCCGGCGGCCTGTGGATCGATAGCGAGCGCGCCTTGCTCGTGTCGGACCTCCATCTTGAAAAGGCCTCGTCCTATGCGCGTCGGGGCTCGCTCGTTCCGCCCTACGACACGGGCCTGACGCTCGCCGTGCTCGCGACGATGATCGCGCGCTTCAATCCGCGCCGCGTCATCGCGCTCGGCGACAGCTTTCACGACGATGGCGGATCCGGGCGGCTGAGCGCGCGCGATCTCGCCACGCTGTCGACGCTCCAGGTCGGACGCGACTGGCTCTGGATCGCCGGAAATCATGATCCGTCGCCGCCGCGCGGAATCGCCGGCGACGTCGCGCACGCGATCGTGATCTCCGGAGTCGTGCTGCGTCACGAACCGTCGACGCTGGACCCGCGGCCCCAGATCGCGGGCCACCTGCACCCTTGCGCCACCGTCGTCATGCGCGGACGCGGCGTGCGACGCCGCTGTTTTGCAACGGACGGGACGCGGCTGGTGATGCCGGCGCTCGGCGCCTATAGCGGCGGGCTCAATCTTTTTCATGCGGCGTTCGCCAATCTGTTCGAGCGGCGTTCGCTGATCGCGCATGTGCTTGGCGACAGCGGTCTCTTCAGCTTTCCGATTGCGGCGCTCGCGGCCGATTGACCTCAGTCCTTTCTGAAGGCGACGCTCGATAGCCAGCCGAACAGCACCGAGAGGCAGGCGGCGAGCAGGCCGTAGACGAAAGGTCGCTGTCGCGCCGCATCGGCGACGAACTGCTCGAACCCGACTTTGACCACCTCGAAATTCGTCGTTTGCTTCGCCAGCGGCACGCCGTCGCCGAAAATCGCGACTTCGACGTCGTAGGTGCCGATCGGCGCTGTCGCTGGCAGTTGAATCGGCGCCTGGAGGACGGTCGGCGTCAGAAAGGTCACGCCGCGCTCGATCTCCGAGTAAAGCCCGGTTTCGAAACGCAGCCGAACGAGCGAAGCGCGAAACTCGGCGACGGCGCCGCTTTCCTCACGCGCGCCCTGCGCGCTGGTGACGACCGGAAGCAGGCCGAGATTGAGCCGCTGCGCGCGTTCCGGCTCGATCATGTCGTTGAGCGGGCGCGAGGTTAGGACCGCGAGAAAGCTCGGCACGCCGGGCAGGAAGCGCTGGCGCTGGTTCACCCAGACGCCCATCACCTGGCGCTTCTCCTGAACGACGACGTCCTCTTTCGGGCCGCGCACCGTGATCACGGCGTCATACGGGTTGGCGCGCGCCACCGTTCGCGCATCGCGCTCGATCACCGCGAATACGGCGACTTGCGCGCCGGTGTAGTTCGACGTGATCTGGACACGATGCGACGACAATGACGCAAGCAGCGTCTCGCTTGCCGCCGAATGCGGCGCAAGGACAAGCGCGGCGAGGATGAGCATCCTTTTCATCTGGCCCTGTGCTCGACGCGCACGGAGAATGGGTCGTTCGGCCGCACCACGATCTCGCTGGCGAAGCGCAGCCCGACGCCGAGCACCATCAGCGCGAGCAGCAGCCTGAATACCTCGGCGCGCAGATTTTGCCCCGCTCTTGCCCCGAACTGCGCGCCGATAACCCCGCCCACGATGAGCAGCGTCGCCAGAATGAGGTCGACGGACTGGTTTGTTGTGGCGTGCAGGATCGTGGCCACCAGCATCGTCGCCAGAATCTGCATGAGCGACGTGCCGATGACGACCGCGGTCGGCACATGGAACAGATAGATCAGCGCTGGAACAAGGATGAATCCGCCGCCGATGCCGAGTACGGCGCCTGCAAATGCGACCCCGACCGCGAGCAGAGCGATCGGGATGATGCTCGCCGCCATGCGCGAGCGCTGAAAACGGATGCGCAAGGGCAGTTCGAAATACCAGGGCCGGGTTCGCGGGTGCGCGGTCTTCTGCGCCGGCTGCGCGCCTCTCGTCTCGAACAGCGCTTTGACGCTCTCCAGCAGCATCAGGCCGCCGATGACGCTGAACAGAACGACGTAGGAGAGGACGATGACGAGCTCGAGATGTCCGAGTCGCCGCATCTGGTTGAAAAAAAGAACGCCGAGAAACGTGCCGACCGCGCCGCCGCCGATCAGAACGCCGCCGAGCCGCACGTCGACCGCCCGCTTGCGCCAGTAGGTCAGCACGCCAGTCATCGAGGAGCCGGCGATCTGCGCCGACACGGAGGCTACGGCGATCGCCGGCGGGATGCCGGTGAAGATCAGGAAGGGCGTCATCAGAAACCCGCCGCCCACGCCGAACATGCCGGAGATGAATCCGACGGCCGCCGACATCCCGAGAATCAGGAGGATGTTGACCGGCTGCTCAGCGATCGGGAGATAAATTTCCAACGCGCGCGTTCCGACGGGCGCAACACAACTCGGCGCGCCCGATGATCTGGCCCGGTGAAGCGCACGCCTCTGCACGCGTCAACAAGAACGCGCGAGCACGGCTGAATTTCGACGGGACAAGTCCAGAGATGCGGCGCTCCGTCGCGCCGCGCCACTTTCAGATCTTCATGCCTTCCGGCCTCGCGGCCTTGGTTTTGTTTTGCGGCGCCGCCGGCGCAGCGTCCCAGTCGCGCTCCGCCGCCACCTCATTGGCGAAGCGGTCCGGCGTGGCCGGCTTGAAGGCCTGGACGGCGGCGCGGGCCGACTGAAGCTCTTCCGGCGTGAGGCGCCCGGCGATCTCGTCGCGCTTTTTGCCGGCCTCCTCGTCGCCCTGGTTCGCCGCGATCGAGAGCCAGGTGAAGGCCTCCGGCATCGACGGCCCGACCCCGAGGCCGCGCGCGTAGAGGATCGCGACGTTGTACTGGCTGTCACGGACGCCGAGCTTCGCCGCCTTGAGGACGTTATCGGCGGCGGCGGCGTAGTCCGGCCGTCCGCCGCCGCCTTCGGCGATAAGCACGCCGAGATTATGCAGCGCTTTCGCGTTGCCCTTGGCGGCGGCGCGCTCATACCAGCTCTTGGCGAGCTTCGGGTCGCGCGCGGCGCCGACTCCCTTCTCAAGCATGTTTCCGACCCGGAATTGCGCCGGCGCCAGACCTTCATTGGCGGCGCGCTCGAACCACTTAAGCGCTGCCTTCGGATCGCGCGGCACGCCGCGCCCGTCGATCAGGCGAACGCCGATCTCGTGCGCCGCAGCTGGGTCGCCGCGCAGGGCGGCTGCGCGAAGCGTCGGTGAGACGATGCCTGGAGGAACGTCTGGTCCGGCGGAGAGCGACGGGGCCGGCATGGTGATGATGGACGCGTCGGGCTTCGGAACGGAGCCAACGATATCCGATGGCGCGGCCTCGGTGCGCGGCTCGGCGGGCGGCTGCTGGGCCGACGACGCAGGAGCGTCGGGCGCGACTGGAGTGGCGGTCGCCGGCGCCTCGGCGGCGCCCGGTATGGCGGCGGGCGGAACTGGAGCAGAGGATGACGGCGTCGGGCTCGATACTCGTTCTTGAATGCGCGTTGTTTTCGACGCTTCGTCGACGACGGGCGAAAGGACGTTGAAGGCGATCACCGCCAGCAGCAGAGCGGCCAGCGTCATCAGGATCGGCTTTTTTCGATTTTCGAGGAACGACAGACGCGATTTCGCAGCGGCTTCTGGATTTGCGGCGCGTCTCTTCCTGTTCCCTTCCGGAGACTTCGCTTCCGCGCGGGTCTTGTTCGCCTCATCAGTGGCGATTTGCGACGCCCGCCGCGCCGCCGCCACGAGTTGGGCCTTGAGCGCCGCCGCCGGATCGGGAGCAGCCTTCGGAGAAGGCCGCGCCGTGCCGGGCTCGAGCGGAAGATCGGGCTCCGAAGCTGTCCGGCCCCCGGCGGGTGCTGCAAACTTGGACGGTTGTTCGGACGGCGATTCCGGAGCCGTCTTAGGGGCCTCCCCGCGATGGAGAAACGGCAGGTGAGAGGCCAGCCGCTCCCACGCCGCCGGTTTCTCCGGTGCGGCGATCGCGATCGGAGCCTGGCGCCGTCCCGTGAGGCGCGCGCTCACGTCTGCATCGGCATATGATTTCGCTTCGGTCCGGGCGGCAGGCGCTGACGCCTGCGCCGGTTTGGGCGGCGGCGCAACGAAGGGCTCAGACTCCGGCGCGATCCGCTCGACGGCGAGGGCGGCTTTATAGGCCGTGGCGGGCTGCGGGCGCTCGCGCTCGATGCTCCCCAGCCTGTCCACGATTTTCTCGAGCGCCGTGTGGATCGCTTCCAGCGTATCGTGGGTCTTGCGGTCGATGAGCTCGCTGTCGCGTCGCAGATGATCGACGTCCTGCGTCAGAGCGTCGAGGCGAGGATTGTGCCGAGCGGCATTGGCCAGATCGAGTGTCGCGCGCCGCAATGCGTCGTCTGCGGCCTCGCGCGCAGCCGCCTCCGCGGCCTTTCGGGCGACCGATTCGGCAATATGGTCGCGATCATGCTTGAGCGAGTCGATCTGTGTGAACAGATCGGTGACGGCGCGCTCGATGACCGAGAGCGCCGGCGCGGC
>JBEVKO010000045.1:0-3398 GCA_040509705.1 Beijerinckiaceae bacterium | reverse complement strand
TTGGCTTGCCGCCCCAATAGTCGGAGTTCGCCGAAAGCTCGATCCGCTCGTCCTGGGCGTAGGAGGAGAACTTGAACGGACCCGTGCCGATCGCGGCCTTGCCCGAATTGAAGTCCTCGCTTTGCGCGTTCTGCGCCGCCTTCTTCGACACGATCGGCACCTGCGCCAGGTCGTTCGGCAGAAGTGGATAGGGCGTAGCCGTCTTCAGCTGCAGCGTATGCGGATCGATGACGGTCTTGCCGGTGATGGCGCGCCTATAGATTGAGAAGGGCGCCGGGCTCTTCACCACCCTCACTGGGCGGTCGAGCGAAAAGACGACATCTTCTGCAGTGAAAACCGAACCGTCATGAAACTTGACGCCCTTCCGCAGCTTCAATTCCCATGTGGTATCGTTGATCGCCTTGAGCGACTCGGCCAGGGCGGGAACGATCTGTGCGTTGGCCGTCATCATCACCAGCGTATCGAAGATGTGCGAAGCGACAGCGTTGTTAGGCACCAGGTTCTGATAGTGAGGGTCAACCGAGGAGATAGGTGACGAAACAGCGAGTTTGAGATCGGCGGCGACGGACGCTCCCGACCATGCCATTGCGCCGATGAGAAGCGCGCGATGAAGGGATTTCGTCATGTCCAGTCCTCCTTGTCAGTTGGATGAAGCGGCCCCTCGGCTCATGGCGCCGAGAATGCGAGCCCAGCTTCGGATGCCCTTGTGGAATGAGGAGAGATCGTACTTTTCATTGGGAGCGTGGACGCGATCATCCTTCAGGCCGAATCCGATGAACAGCGGATCGAGCCCCAGCGTCTCCTTGAAATCCTTCGCCACGGGGATCGATCCGCCCTGGCCTATCAGCACGGCTTTCTTCCCCCATTCCTGCGACAGCGCATCGCGCGCGCTCAGGACCTGCTCTGAATCCCAGCGCACGTTCGCGGGCGTCGTCCATTTTGTGTTGATGAATTCGACAGAGCAATCCTTGGGGATGCGCTTGCGCACGAAGGTGCGGAACAGCTTCTGAATGACTTCGGGATGCTGACCCGCCGCGAGGCGAAACGACACCTTGGCGTGCGCTTCGTTGGGGATGACTGTCTTGACGCCTTCGCCCTGGTATCCGCCCCAGACGCCATTGACGTCGCATGTCGGGCGCGAAGCGATCTGTTCAATCACCATGCGGCCCTTCTCGCCTGCAGGCAGCGAAAGCCCGATGGGTCCGAGCAGCTTCTTCGCGGTGAGGTTGAGTTTTTTCCAGTCGGCGTAAATCTGCTTCGGTAGTTCCTTCACGCCCCTGTAGAAGCCTGGAATGGCGATGCGTCCCTCTGCGTCGTGCAAATCCGCGATGACCCGCGACAGCACGCGGATTGCGTTGTTGGCTGCGCCGCCGAACGTCCCGGAGTGCAGATCGCGGTCGGCGCTGCGCACGACGATTTCCTCGTGAAACATGCCCCTCAGCGAAATGGTGATCGCGGGCGTCTCGCGATCCCACTGGCCGGAGTCGCAAATCAGCACATGATCCGCCTGCAGCGCTTTTCGATGCGTCTTGATGACGCCGGGCAGGCTCTCAGAACCGTTTTCCTCTTCGCCTTCCAACAGCAGCGAGACGTCCACCGGCAGCGCGCCGGTTGCGGCTTTCCATGAGCGGCAGGCCTCGATGAAGGTCATCATCTGGCCCTTGTCGTCGCATGCGCCGCGCGCCCGGATCACCTTTCGGCCGGGCGCAATCTCGACGAGCCTGGGCTCGAAGGGTGGAAACTCCCACAGCGAAAGCGGATCCACCGGCTGCACGTCGTAATGACCATAGAAGATGACGTGCGGACGCTTGCCGCCGCGCGCATGGCCGACGACGACCGGATGGCCGGGAGTGTCCTGCACCGACGCGTTGAAGCCGATCGTGCGCACGTCATCGGCGACGACTTGGGCCGCGCGCCGCACGTCTTTCGCATAGGAGGAATCCGTTGAAATGGATGGGATACGCAGGAGCGAAAATAACCGATCCAGAGATTGGTCGAGATTTGCATCGATATGATCAAGAACCGCTTCAACAGGCGCCATGGCCGCTCCAGCTTCTGCAACCGTCAGGGCCGATAATCCTCGTCTGCGGCGACCCGCATTCAATCTTCGGCGCGGGAGGCTGACAAGCGAAATGACGCTGGTCTGCGGTCCGTCAGAACAAACTTTGCGGGACGCGGCGCAACGGGAGGGAGCGCGCATAGGTCTGCCGAATGCGCCCGCAGCCATTCTTCGGAAACATGGCCGGCCCGTCGGGCCGGGCTTGCGCTTGCCGGTCAATAAAGCTCTATGGCGCGCAATTCGTGAGCCCGGCCCGGCGGCCAAGGAGCAGTGTCGTGACGAACTATGCGCGGTCGGCCATCGAGGCGCTGGAAGACTCCCCGATTCTCGATGTCTGGCGGACCGGGATGGCGATGGAGGGCGTCATCGGACTCTGGGCGGGCGAGCCCGACGTGCCGACGCCGGCCTTCATATCCAATGCGGCGATGAAGGCGCTCTCGGAAGGTCACACCTTCTACACTCACAATCGCGGCATTCCTCCGCTCAGGGCAGCCATCGCGGACTATCTTGAGACGCACTACGGCGTCCGGGTCAGCGATGATCGCATTTCTGTCACATCGGCGGGCATGAATGCAGTGCAGCTTGTTTGCCAGACCATGCTGACGTCGGGCGATCATGCCGTCGCGATCACCCCGTCCTGGCCCAACATCATGCGCGCCATGACGATAGCCGGCGCCGATGTCACGGAAGTTCCGCTCTCGCATTCGGCCAACGGCTGGTCGCTCGATCTCACTCAGCTGTTCGCGGCGTGCAACGAGCGAACCAGGCTGATCTATCTCGCCTCGCCCGGCAATCCGACGGGCTGGATGATTCCGCCGGAGGATGCGCGCGCGCTCCTCGATTTCGCCAAAAGAAAGAATATCGCGATCTTGTCGGACGAGGTCTATCACCGTCTTGTCTATGACCGGAAGGTTGCGTTCTCATTCCTCGATATCGCACAGCCGGACGATCCGCTGTTCATCGTGAACTCGTTCTCGAAGGCTTGGGCGATGACCGGCTGGCGCCTCGGCTGGCTGATCTATCCCGCGGGAATGATGCACATCTTTGAGAAGCTCGTGCAGTTCAATACATCGGGCGGGCAGGCGTTCCTGCAGCATGGCGCGATCGCCGCGCTGACGGAAGGCGAGCCCTTCGTTGCGGAGTTTCTTGATCGATGCCGTGCGGGACGCGAGATCGCGAACCGCCGGCTCGCGGCGATGCCGGGCGTTACGCTGATCCCGAGCACGGCCGCCTTCTACGCCATGTTCGAGGTCGAAGGCGTGACGGACACGTTGGCATTCTGCAAGGACGTGGTTTTGAAGGCCCGCGTCGGTCTGGCGCCGGGCGTGGCGTTCGGCGC
>JBEVKO010000044.1:0-3039 GCA_040509705.1 Beijerinckiaceae bacterium | reverse complement strand
GCTCGCGCTTTCGTCGCGCCGGGCGCACCCTCGGCGTTTTTTACGGCGCCGAGCATCCGCACACGGCGGCGGCTGAAATGGCGTTCTACCGCCTGCTCTTCTTCGCCGAATCGCCAGACGCGCCCTGGCCTGCGAACGCTGCGGAGTATTCCTGCTTCAGCGTTCCGGTGAAAACGTCGCGCGCGCTTGATCTAATGCGCGAGCCTTTTGTCGCGGAGCGCGCGCAATGGACGGATTTTGCAAACTACGAGCCCACTCAGGCCCTAGCTGAGGCGGCGCGCATCGCGGACGCACAACTCATCCGCTATGAATCCGTGCGCGATCCCAAGCATCGCGCCAATCTGGCGCTGCTCTCCCCGCTTGCCTTCGCGCGTCGCGCGCCGAAGCGGTTTGAAACCTGGCGCATTCGCGTGAGCCGCTCAGGCGCGCAGGCGCTGCGCGAATTGCCCGCCGAGCGGCATGAGTTCGGTCGGGACGCCTTCGCGGATGATCCGCGCTTGAAGGACATGAGGTGGGAGGCGCGCGTGTGACGCGGTCTTCAGCGACTGCCAGACAAAAGCAACAGCATCGCCGCGCACTCCTTCTCCCCGCTTGCGCGGAGAAGGTGGCCGCGTAGGGGCCGGATGACGGGAAAGCGCAAGCGCCCCGACCTACTCCGCCGCCATCTGCGGCGCGTCTGCGACCTTTTCAACGCGCGCCGCGCAATATTTGAATTCCGGGATCTTGCCCGTCGGATCGAGCTGCGGATTGGTGAGGAAGTTCGCCGGCGCCTCGGCGAAGCAGAAGGGGATGAACACCATGCCCTCGGCGACGTCGCGATCCTGACGCACGCGCAGCGAAATGTCGCCGCGCCGCGTCGCGACGCGGATCATGTCGCCGGGCTCGAGATCCATGCGCTTCATGTCCCACCGGTTCATGCCGGCCACGGCTTCCGGCTCGAGCGCATCGAGATTGCTCGCGCGGCGAGTCATAGCGCCGGTATGCCAATGTTCGAGCAGGCGGCCGGTGGTGAGCACCATCGGATACTCGGCGTCGGGCGTTTCATCCGGCGCGCGCAGCTCGGCTGCGACGATTTTCGCGCGGCCGGATTCGGTCGGAAAGCTGTTGACGAAAATGATCTCGTTGCCCGGCCTGTCCGGCCCATCGACCGGATAGGTCACAGAATCCTCGCGCGTCAGCCGCTCCCACGTGATGTTCTTGAAGGAGGGCATGACGGAAGCGAGTTCATCGAACACGTCGGCGACCTCGCGATATGTCCAGTCAAGACCGATGCGCTGCGCAAGCTCCTGCATCAGCTCCCAGTCCTGACGCGCTTCGCCCGGCGGCGGCACGACGGGACGCCCGATCTGCACTTGACGGTTCGTGTTGGTGAAGGTGCCCCATTTCTCCGCGTGCGCCGATGCCGGCAGCACCACGTCGGCGTGCCACGCGGTTTCGGTGAGGAAGATGTCCTGCACGATGAGATGTTCGAGCGAGGCGAGCGCCTTGCGCGCATGATGCTGGTCGGGATCCGACATCGCGGGATTCTCGCCCTGGACGTACATGCCCTTGATGACGCCGTCCTCGACCGCATTCATGATTTCGACGACGGTCAGTCCGCGCTGGGGATCGAGCTTGACGCCCCACAATTCTTCATACGCGCCGCGGATTTCCGGATTCTCCACAGATTTGTAATCGGGGAACACCATCGGGATGAGGCCGGCGTCGGATGCGCCCTGCACATTGTTCTGGCCGCGTAGCGGATGCAGGCCAGTGCCGGGACGGCCGATCTGTCCGGTGACGAGCGCAAGCGCGATCAGGCAGCGCGAATTGTCGGTGCCGTGCGTGTGCTGTGAAATTCCCATACCCCAGAAAATGATCGAGGCGCTGGAGCGCGCATAGAGGCGGGCGACTTCGCGGATGCGGTCGGCGCCGATGCCGCAATGCGCTTCCATCTTCTCTGGCAAATAATCCTTCACGCCTTTCGCCAGCGCCTCGTAGCCCTCGGTATGCGCCTGCACATACTGGATATCGACGAGTTTCTCCTCGACGATGACATGCAGCATCGCATTGAGCAGCGCGACGTCCATGCCCGGCTTGAAATTGAGCATATGCGAGGCGTAGCGGCCGAGACCTTGATCCTGGCCGCGCGGATCCATGACGATCAGCTTCGCGCCGCGCTTGGCCGCCGCCTTGATGTAGGTGGCGGCGACGGGATGATTCTCGGCCGGGCGCGCGCCGATGACGATGATGACCTCCGCGTCCTTGGCGGCGGTGAAAGGCGCTGACACCGCGCCTGAATTCAAGCCTTCCATCAGCGCAGCGACGGACGAGGCGTGGCAGAGCCGCGTGCAGTGATCGACATTGTTGGTGCCGAAACCCTGACGGATCAGCTTCTGAAAGAGGTAGGCTTCCTCATTCGATCCCTTGGCGGAGCCGAAGCCCGCGAGCGCCTTGCCGCCCTCACGCGTGTGAATGGTCTTCAGCCCTTGCGCCGCGCGTTCCAGCGCCTCGTCCCACGTCGCTTCGCGGAACACGCTGAGCCGGTCCGCGTAGGACAATTGCATATGCGCGTCTTTCGGCGCGTCGTCGCGCCGGATAAGCGGCTTCGTCAGCCGGTCGGGGTGGTGGATATAGTCGAAGCCGAAGCGTCCCTTGACGCAGAGCCGGTTGTTGTTCGCCGGACCGTCCCGTCCGTCGACATAGAGAATCTTGTCGTCCTTGACGTGAACCGTCGTCTGGCATCCGACGCCGCAATAGGGGCAGAGCGTGTCGACGCTCTTCGTCTCATAGCTGATGCGCTTGCCCGTGCGCTTGTCGAGAAGGTTGGCCTCCATCAGCGCGCCGGTCGGACAGGCCTGCACGCATTCGCCGCAGGCGACGCACGTTGAATCCCCCATGTCCGAATCGAAATCGAACACCGGTACGGCGCCATGGCCGCGATAGGCCATGCCGATCACATCGTTCGACTGCACCTCGCGACAGGCGCGCACGCACAGCCCGCAACTGATGCAGGCGTCGAGATTGACCGCGATGGCCGCATGGGACATGTCCGGCGCC
>JBEVKO010000043.1:0-7300 GCA_040509705.1 Beijerinckiaceae bacterium | reverse complement strand
GCAGGACAAGGCCGAAGAGCGCAAGGCCGAGGCCCGGCGCGCCGCCGGTGACGTGCTGCGCCGATTCGTTGAGGAGGCGCAGCGCGATCGTTCCGATGAGCGGACCGAAAAGCGTCCCGGGTCCGCCGACGATCGGCGCAACCAGCGCCTCGACCGAGACATGGGCGCCGAAGGCGATGCCGGCGTCGATGTAGAGAAACATCTGCGCGTAGAGCGCTCCCGCGGCGGCGGCGATGGCGCCGGACAGGGTAATGGCGCCAAGCTTGACGCGAAATACATCGACCCCCAGCGCACGCGCCGCATCCTCATTCTCGCGCAGCGCGACAAGGCGTGCGCCAAAGCGGGACCGCTCGATGAAGAGGGTGGCGAGAAGCGACGCAAGGAAGACCAGCGCGGCGACGTAGAAGACCATTCGCCTGTCGGTGAACTGAAAATGCGCGGCGCCGGGTCGCAGGGTCATCAGCAGGCCCTGCCCGCCGCCGGTGAAGGCGAGCGATGCGGCGAGAATTCTGAAAACCTCCGCAAACGCCAATGTTATCAGGGCGAAGTAGGAGCCGCGCAAGCCTGAGCGGAACGACAGCGCGCCAAAGAAGGCGCCGACGAGCGCGCCAGCGAAAATGGCGGCGCCGAAGCCGGTCCACGGATCGAGTCCGAAGCGGATCTGCCATAGCGCGGTCGCATAGGCGCCGACGCCGAAGAACAGCGCATGGCCGAACGAGTATTGACCGCCATAGCCTCCGAGCACGTTCCAGCTCTGCGCGAGCGTCGCGAACATCAGAGTCACGGCGCCGAAATTGAGCCAGAAGGCGGACGGCGTCAGCTGCGGATAAAGCGCCAGCGCGCAGATCAGGACGATCCATGCGAAGAGCATCCTCGCTTTCATGCGAAGCGGCTCCCGAGCAAGCCGGTCGGGCGCGTCAGCAGAACCAGGATGAAGATGAGGAATATGCCGATCTGTCCAAGGCTTTCGCCGAGATAGAGGCCGCATAAAGCCTCGATGACGCCGAGCGCGAGCCCGCCGATCAACGCGCCGGCGAAGCTTCCCATGCCGCCCAGCACCACGGTGGTGAAGGCGACGAGAACGAAGGCGTGGCCGACCTGCGGCGTCACATAAAAAGTCGGCATGAGGAGGCAGGCGGCGATTGCGAGAACCGCCGTGCCGATGCCGAATGTCATCGCGTAGGCGTGCTCGACCGAAACGCCGACGAGCCGCGCGCCCTGCCGCTCGCGCGCGACGGCGCGGATGGCGCGGCCGAGATCGGTGCGCGCGATGACGAACCAGAGAGCTGCGGCGACGATCAGCGCGGCGACAAATCCGACAGCGCGCGGAACCGGGATGAGCGCAATGCTAACATCAACTGTGCGGAAAGCGTAGTCGAGGTCGAGCGTCCTTGGCTCGGAGCGAAAAAAATAGAGCGCAAGGTTATCGATGACGATCGAGACGCCGAGCGTCGCGAGAAGTATCTGCTGGTCTTTCCCGTGACTGACCGGATCGATGACGAAGCGCTGCAGTCCGTAGCCGATCGCGAAGAAGGCGGGCGCCAGAATGAGGATGGCGATGTAGGGATCGACGCCCAGCCTGACATTGACGAACCAGACCGCGTAGAGCGCCGCCATCAGGAGCGAGCCATGCGCAAAGTTGATGATGTGGAGGACGCCGTAGATGAGCGTCAGACCGAGAGCCACCAGCGCATAGATGGCGCCCATGGTAAGGCCGTTGGTCAGGCTTGCGAGGATGAGGGCGAGGGACATCTGTATTGGTTCGCCGAGCGTGCTGCGGGGGATTACTGTCATTCCGTGCGCCATACCAGCGCGATCGGCAGTAATTCGCCGGCAAATAGAGTAAGTAAACGCGGCGCCAATGTCTCAGCGCCAGCAATGATGTTCCTACGCCGGCTATCTTGGTTCTGCGCCGGCTTAGTTAGCTGAAATTAGGCCTTCTTGGGTGACAACCACCCAGCGACCGTTGCGGCGCTCGATTTTCTCGATGCGCCCGAGCCCGCGCACGACTTGGCCAGGCGCCACTTCCAGCATCCCGATACGGCGGTTCTCGATGAGAGCGACGCCGCCATAAATGTCGCGAAGGGCCCAGCCTTCGACCTGCTTCGGCTGCGGCTTCGCCTCGGCGGATTTCTCCGGCGCGGCCTCGGGGCGCGGGGGCGGCGCCGGTATGGCGTGCCCCTGCGCCGGCGCCGGCGTCGCCGCGGCAGGGGCGGCGATGCTGCCGGTGATGGTCGGCGCCGCGCGCTCCAACCGTTCGAGCCGTTCAGCCATCTGCGAGATGCGGCCGCTCATCTCCCGATCGAGCTTTTCAATGCGTTCGAGTGCGCCGGCGGCGATTCCGAGCTTGGAGCCCTGATCCGTGCGGAAGCGGTCGATGGTTTCCCCCATCGCCGCGATGCGGTCGTTGAACGGCTTCAGATCGTCGCCGCGCGGGCGGCCTCCCCTCGCGATTCCCGCGACGCTGTCGCGCAACTGTCGGACCTCGTCAGCCAGGCGGTCGATGCGGGCGTCGGTCTGCGCCGCCAGGGCGGTCGAGACGGCGGTGCGCTGGGAGGAGATAATCATGCTGGCGCCGATCCACCCGCCCCCCAGCGCAAGCGCTGCGGCGCAGGCGACGAGCGTCGGCCGCTTTGCCGGCGCGCGCGCGGCGATCGAAGCGAACCGGGCGCGCCAGTCCGCGAGGAGACGGGATGTCGCCGCGTTCGGAGCGGGCGACGCGGAGGGCTTCCCTTCCGCGGGAGAAGCGGCGGCGTCGATGACCGGCGCGTCATCGGGCTTCGCGTCGACCGCGATGACGGTCGATTCTCCGAGCGGGCGCGGCGTCGCAGGGCGCCAGGGCGCGCGGCCGAGGATGAGGGTTGTCGTTTCCGCCGGCCTGTCTTCGGCGGCTGGCTCGGCGGGCGAAACGGGAACGGTCGGCTGATCGGTCATGGCGATGGTCCGCGGCGACGTTCCCGAAAAAGTAACCCTCGCAATTTAGGAAATGGTTACCAACGGCCTTGCAGGGCGAAATCACCCTGCCAGCTTGATCCCGAGGCTGTCGGCGGCGAGCTTCACCAGCTTGCCGGTCTGTTCGAGCGCGTTCTGGACGACGATCTCGCCCGTTTCGTCGCTGATCGCCGCGAAATTCGCCGCGACATTCTCCGGAGTGCGTTCATTTTCGGACAGGAACACCCCGGGCGTCTCGGTGATGATCGTCCGCGCGAACGAGCCTGCGCCGGCGCAGAGAATAACGCGCGAGGGCGCATCCTCGCTGACAAGATAGAGCACGGCCGGCGTGATCGACTCGGGCGTCATCAGCTTCAACGCATCGGGCGCGATGAGATCGGCGGTCATGCGCGTCGCTGCGGTCGGCGCCAGCGTGTTGACGCGGATGTCGCTCTTGCGGCCCTCCAAATGCAGCACATTCATGAGGCCGACCATCGCCATCTTAGCAGCGCCGTAGTTCGACTGGCCGAAATTGCCGTAAAGGCAGGAGCCCGACGAGGTGAAGACGATGCGGCCGTAGTTCTGCCTTCGCATCGTTTCCCAGACCGCCATCGCGCAATTGACGCTGCCCATCAGATGGACGTCGAGCACTTTCCTGAAATCATCGAGCTCCATCTTGGCGAAGGTCTTGTCGCGCAAAATGCCGGCGTTGTTGATGAGGATGTCGAGGCGGCCCCAACGCGACAGCGCGTCCGCCGCCATCTTCTCGACTTCCGCAAAGCTGCTGACGTCCACGCCCGCCGCGATGGCGTCGCCGCCCTTCGCCTTGATCTCGGCGACGACGCCTTCGGCGGCTTCGAGCGAGCGGCCAGAGCCGTCGCGCGCGACGCCCATGTCGGCGATGACGACCTTTGCGCCGCGCTCCGCCAGTCCCAGCGCATGGGACCGTCCAAGTCCGGCGCCAGCCCCGGTGACGATCGCGACGCGTCCGTCAAACCTGATGGTCATGCGATGTCCCCTTGCGAAGCGTCACGCCGTCGGCGGCGAGACGAACGACATGGTGATCCAGTCGGCGACGAGGGCCGGCCGCGACGCGCCCTCGATGTCGACGGCGACGGCGTAGCGCGTCACCCATTCGCCGGGCGTTCGCGATGTCGCGTCACGCAAAGTGAAGCGCGCGCGCACTTTGGAGCCGGATCGAACGGGCGTCAGAAACCTGATTTTGTCGAAGCCATAGTTCACGCCCATCGTGCGATGCTCGATCTCGGGCAGCGACTCGATCGCCATCGCGCTCAACATCGAGAGTGTGAGAAACCCGTGCGCGATCGTCGTCTTGAACGGCGTCTTCGCCGCCGCCGCCGGGTCGACATGGATGAACTGGTGGTCGTGCGTGATGTCGGCGAAAGCGTTGATCAGCGCCTGATCGATGGTGAACCAGCGCGAGACTGCGACCTCCTCGCCGGCCCGGGCCGCCAGCGCCTCTATCGTCGTCCTCGCCCCCATTTAGTCTGCTCCCTCGAATGGCGCGTGTCCCGCCTCGGCGCTGATGCCGCCATCGATCGGCAGGATGGCGCCGGTGATGAACGATCCGCCGCGGCCGCACAAGAACAGGAGCGCGCCTGCAATGTCGTCAGGCCGGCCGATGCGACGCATGGGCACGCCTTTCGCCGTCTTGGCGGCTTTCTCCTCGGTGCCGACCGCGAACGCCATCATGCGGCTCTGGAAGGGTCCCGGCGCGAAGGCGTTGACGGTGACGTGACGGTTCGCAAACTCGAAGGCGAGAATGCGCGTCAGATGATGCACGGCTGCCTTCGAGGCCGAATAGGAGTAGGCGTCGCCGGCGATCGGGATCATTCCCATGACTGATCCGAGATTGATGACGCGCGCTGGATCGTCGAGCGAGCCTGACACTTCCAGGAGCGGCAGCAATTCGCGCGTCAGCGTGAACAGGCCGGCGACGTTCACTGACATCACGCCGTCCCAGGCCTTGAAGGGAAATTTGTCGAGGGGCTCGCCCCAGCTCTTCCCGGCGTTGTTGACGAGAATGTGCAGGCGCTGCGTCCGCGCCTTCACTTCAGCCGCGAGCGCTGCGACGCCTGCTTCGGTCCCGACATCTCCGCCAAATCCTTCGCAGGATCCGGAGGCGCCGAGAGCGTTGATCTCTTTCGCAACCGCCACGCAGGCGTCAGCCTTTCGCGACGCGATCAGAACGCGCGCACCGGCGCGAACCAGCGCTTCCGCCGCCATTCGCCCTATGCCGGTTGCGCCGCCGGTCACCAGCGCGGTCTTGCCTGAAACCGAAAACAGATGTCCGAGGTAATCCATCCCTGTCCTCATGCTTCCGGCGCCTTGCACACGCGTGGCCGCGGCGCGACTCTGTCTTGACTCTCCTGACGGGGGTGGCAAGCTCCAATTGTCAAACCGGTTTGGACCTCCCCAAGCCATGTCGCTCAAAACGCTCGCGACCAGTCTCGGACTGTCGAAGACGACGGTGTCGCGCGCGCTCGACGGGTATGACGATGTCGCCCCTGCAACCCGCGAGCGGGTCAAGGCGGCGGCGCAGGCGATGAATTACACGCCCAATCCCATCGCGCGCCGGCTAAGCCGCGGCGCGTCTGAAACGGTAGCGCTGGTCGTGCCCGCGGAACCCGGCCGTTTCTACGAACCTGTGCTGGTGGAGATGCTGTCGGGGCTTGGCGAAACGCTCGCGGCGCATGGCTACCACCTGATGCTGATGACGGCGCGGCCGGGCGAGGAAGAAGAGAAGGTCTATCGGCGACTTGCGGTGGCGCGAACCGCCGACGCAGCCATCGTCGTGCGCACGCGCGTCAATGATCCGCGCATTGCGTTGCTGGCGGAAAGCGGTTTCCCCTTCGTGGCGCTGGGACGGAGCGAAACGCCGCATCGCTTCGCCTTCATCGACGGAGATGCGCAAGAGGCGTTCCGCGCGGCGACCGAGCGGTTCATCGCGCAGGGCCATCGGCGCATCGGCCTGCTCGCGACGTCGCCGAAACTCAGCTTCACGCGCTATCGCCGCGCCGGCTTCTCGGCCGCGATGGCCGACGCGGCGCTCAACGCCGACGCAGTGGCGGAATGCGCGCCGACCGAAGAAGGCGGCGCGGCTGCGGCCGCGATCCTGCTGGCGAGCGCGCCGCGACCGACTGCGATTCTCTGCATGACCGATCGCATTGCAATCGGCGCGATGAGCGCAATGCGAGGTCTGGGGCTGCGGCCCGGCGTTGACGTCGCAATCATCGGTCACGACAACATTCCAGCGAGCCCCTACGCCGATCCGCCGCTTGCGACCATGGAACTGCCGCTGGCCGACGTGGGACGCGGGCTCGCGCAAAAGGCCATCGCGCTCATCAATGGCGCATCGCCCGAAGACCTCTGCGAGGTGCGTCCGGTGCAGCTCATCTGGCGCGCGTCGGCCGGCCTTGCGCCTTCGGACGGCCTTCTACCGATCAAACGAGATTCATCCATGGGAGGAGAGAATGAGACTTAGAGTTTTCGCCAAGGTCGCGCTCGCCGGAGCGGCCGCATTCATCACGGTTGCGACGACGCCGGCGCGAGCGCAGGAGGTTCTGTTCCTTTCGACTCAATTGCGCCCGGTCGAAGAGGCGCAGAAAGTGCGGCAGGTCATCCTCCGCGGCGGACCCGCGGGGGTGAATTTCCTCGTTGAGGAGCCGTCGCCTTTCACGGTGCGGATGAACGCCGAGACGCAGGCCGGCAAGCGGACGATCTCGATGGTGGGCGCGCTGCATGGCGAGCTTCAGCCGCTGGTTGGAAGCAATACGCTCGACAATGTCGATGATCTCGTCGCCTCGGCGACGTCGCGCGGCGCGCCCGCCAGTCTGATCGAACTCGGAAAGCTCGGAACGGCCAACCAGGTCTACATCCCCTGGATGCAGGCGACCTATGTAATGGCCGCGAAGAAAGAGGCGCTGCAATATCTGCCCGCTGGCGCCGACGTGAACGCGCTGACCTACGCGCAGCTCAAGGATTGGGCGAAGAACATCCAGGACAAGACGGGCAAGCGCGCGCTCGGCTTTCCCGCCGGTCCCAAGGGACTGATGGCGCGCTTCTTCCAGGGCTATCTCTATCCGTCCTACACCGGCGGCGTCGTATCGACTTTCAGGAACGCGGACGCCGAAGCGATGTGGGTCGCGTTCAAAGACCTCTGGCAGCACGTCAATCCAAACTCCACCAGCTACGACTTCATGCAGGAGCCGCTGATGGGGGGCGAGGTCATGATCGCCTTCGATCATATCGCGCGGCTTAAAGACGCCTTGGTCGCGGAGCCCAACGCCTATGTGACGTTCCCGGCGCCGGCGGGGCCAAAGGGCCGCGGATACATGCCGGTCGTCGC
>JBEVKO010000042.1:0-9747 GCA_040509705.1 Beijerinckiaceae bacterium | reverse complement strand
CTGATTATAACATTTGTATGACTTTAGAACGCGCAGATCGTCAGCAAGCGGTCCGTGCTTCAGTTCTGGCAAGTTATTGTGATTGGGGCAGGCGCGCTCGCGATGTTGGCGGACGAGATTGAGCCCGTGATGTCGCGCCCATCCTCGCGCCCGAAGGTGCGCGCCTTTGCGAAGCCCTTTGACTCGCACCAGGCGTCCGCGACGATGCGTCCGCAGCCTGACTTCGGCCCCGCGGCGAGACAGTCGGCGACACCGTAGCCGTCGTCATCTGGCATGATGAAGGTGCGAGCGTCCTGACCGCGCGCGGCGCCGCCCACGAGGACGAACAGCGCGGCCACAAGATTGCTCGCGCGATGGACCGGCGCACGCGACATCGACGTCTCCTGAGTAGAAGCTGAGTCCCCATGAAGCCGCAGCGCGGTTAAGGAAGGGTTTCGGAGCGACGGGCTTCGTCATGGCCGCTTGACGCGGGCAAGTCGTGCGCGCATAGCACCAGCATGACGACCGGGCGCATTCGCCAGATTTCCATTATTTGCAGCTAGCGAACATCGCTGGCCTGTCGTCGTTCGTCCTTACCTCCATGAACCGGCGCCCGGCCAGCGGCAGGGACCAGGATTCATGAGCAGCCAGCCAAATATTAGGCTCTACAACACGCTGACGCGGGTGAAGGAAGACTTCGTCCCGCTCGATCCTTCGAATGTCCGCATGTATGTGTGCGGGCCCACGGTCTATGACTATGCCCATATCGGCAACGCCCGGCCGGTCATCGTATTCGATGTGCTATTCCGATTGCTCCGGCAAGCATATGGCGAGAAGCATGTGGCCTATGCCCGAAACATCACGGACGTCGACGACAAGATCAACGCAAGGGCGTTCGAACGCTGGACGAAGCAGCGGCCCCTGACCGCGGAGATCCGCGCGCTTACTGATGTGACGCTGGCCCAGTTCCACAAGGATGTCGACGCCCTCGGCGCGTTGAGGCCCACCCACGAGCCGCGCGCCACCGATTTCGTCGCGAGCCGCACCCAGCCGACAGACATGGTGCGCATCATCCAGCGCCTGATCGAGCGTGGCCACGCATATGAGGCGGAAAGGCACGTCCTCTTTCACGTGCCGTCCATGGCGACCTACGGCCGGCTCTCACGGCGTTCGATGGACGATATGATCGCCGGCGCGCGGGTCGACGTCGCGCCCTACAAGCGCGATCCGATGGACTTTGTGCTCTGGAAGCCGTCCGATCCTGAGACGGAGCCGGGCTGGGATTCGCCCTGGGGAGTTGGCCGACCGGGATGGCACATCGAGTGCTCGGCAATGGCGGGCGCGCTACTCGGAGAGACATTCGACATCCACGCCGGCGGCATCGACCTGATTTTTCCGCACCACGAGAATGAAATCGCGCAGACCTGCTGCGCATTCGCCGTCGAGCGGATGGCGAGCGTGTGGATGCACAACGGCTTCCTGCAGGTCGAAGGCGAGAAGATGTCGAAGTCCCTCGGCAACTTCGTCACCATTCATGAGCTTCTCGAGACGGACGTATTCGGCGGGCGGAGCTGGCCCGGCGAAGTCCTGAGGCTGGCGATGCTGAAGACGCACTACCGCCAACCGATCGACTGGACGCTGAAATCGCTGGAAGAGGCTGACGCTCTTCTCAGACGTTGGGCGCAACTTGCTCTGGAGCACGCGCCGACAGAAGTGTCGCATGAGGTTGTGCAGGCGCTGTCGGATGACCTCAATACGCCGCTTGCAATGTCGGCGCTGCATCGGCTGGCGTCCGAGCGGCGCTATGGCGAGTTGCGCGCTACCGTATCGTTTTTGGGATTCGACCAGGCGTTCGCGCGCGCCGAGAAAGCCGAGTCCGAGATCGCCAAGACCGTCGAGGAAGTCGCCGCGATCGACGGACGGATCGCCGCTCGCCTTGCGGCCCGCGCCGCGAAGAATTGGGCCGAGTCCGATCGCATTCGCGACGAGCTTGCGGCGATGGGCGTCGCGCTCAAGGACAACAAGGACGGGACGACGACCTGGGAGCTGAAGCGGTGACGTCCCGCGCAGCTCTTCGGCCGTTTCTGCCATCCGACGCGTCGACGGTGGCGGCGATTTTCCGCGCCAGCATCGAGGAACTGACGGGCGACGATTATTCCGAAGCGCAGCGCGAGGCTTGGATGAGCGCGGCCGACGATGAAGCGGCGTTCGCCAAGCGCGTCGCGCAACATCTCACGCTGCTTGCCACCGTTGACGGCGATCCAGCGGCTTTCGCGTCGCTTAAGGGCGCCGATCACGTCGAATTCCTGTATGTTCATCCTGAGCATGTTGGGGAGGGGCTGGCGACGATGCTGATCGATGCGCTCGAAAAGCTTGCTATGAATCGGGGCGCGAAAAAGCTCACGACGGATGCAAGCGACACGGCCCTTGGGTTCTTTCAGAAGCGCGGCTTCGTCATGAAGCAGCGCAACTCCGTTCATCGCAACGGAGAATGGCTCGCCAGCACCACGACGGAGAAGGAGCTGGCGGCGACCGCGCCGCAGGCTTGCAGCGAATGACTCAGCCCCGGATCTACCTGTTCGATACGACCCTCCGCGACGGCGCCCAGACCGCTGGCGTGGATTTCTCACTCGACGACAAGCTCGCCGTCGCAAAGCTTTTGGACGAGCTTGGAGTCGACTACATCGAAGGCGGTTATCCCGGCGCAAATCCGCTCGACACCGATCTGTTCGCCACGCCGCGCGACCTTAAGGCGAGTTGGACCGCGTTTGGCATGACTCGAAGGCCGGGGCGTTCGATCGCCAACGATCCGGGGGTCGCCATGCTGCTCGACGCGAAGGCGGATGCGATCTGCTTCGTGGCGAAGTCCTGGGACTACCATGTCAAGGTAGCGTTGGAGACAACGCTGGAGGAAAATCTCGCCACCATTCGCGACAGCGTGCGGGCTGCGACGGAAAAGGGCCGCGAGGCGATGGTCGATTGCGAGCATTTCTTCGACGGCTACAAGCATAATCGCGACTATGCGCTGCAATGCGCCAAAACGGCCTATGACTCCGGGGCGCGCTGGGTGGTGCTCTGCGATACGAACGGTGGAGCGCTTCCGCACGAGGTCGAACGGATCGTGCGCGACGTCGCAGGGATCGTTCCGGGAGATCACCTCGGCATCCATGCGCATGACGACGCAGGATGCGCCGTCGCCAATTCGCTAAGCGCAGTGCGGTCAGGAGCGCGCCAGATCCAGGGCGCGCTAAATGGACTCGGCGAGCGCTGCGGCAATGCAAACCTTGTCACGCTCATCGGAGCGCTGAAACTCAAGCCGGAATTCGCCGATCACTATAGTGTGTCGGTAACCAACTCCGCGCTCAAGGAGCTAACGCGCATTTCTCGCGCGCTCGACGAGATACTGAACCGGTCGCCGAACCGTTATGCGCCCTTTGTCGGCGTCAACGCCTTCGTCACCAAGACAGGAATCCACGCATCAGCGATAGCCAAGGATCCTGCGACCTACGAACACGTGTCGCCTGAGGCGGTGGGCAATGAACGGCGCGTGCTGGTGTCGGACCAGGCGGGCAAGTCCAATGTCATGGCCGAGCTCGATCGCATTGGCGTAAGGCTCGCCAAAGAGGATCCCCGCATAGGCCGCGTTTTGGATGAGATGAAAGCGAAAGAGTCGCAGGGCTACGCCTATGAGGGCGCCGACGCGTCGTTCTACCTGTTGGCGCGGCGCGTCCTCGGCGAAGTTCCGGCTTTTTTCGAGATCGAGCGGTTCAAAGTAAACGTGGAACGCCGCTACAATGCGATTGGCGAACTCGTCACGTTCTCGGAGGCGACGGTAAAGGTGAAGATCGACGGCGAGAGCCTGATCTCGGCCGCGGAAGGCAATGGCCCGGTCAACGCGCTCGACACTGCGTTGCGCAAGGACCTCGGAAAATACCAGTCGTTGATCGAGGGCCTTCGTCTGGTCGACTACAAGGTGCGCATCTTTCAGGGCGGCACCGACGCCGTCACTCGCGTCCTGATCGAAAGCGCAGATGAGACCGGCGCGCATTGGACGACGATCGGCGTGTCGCCCAACATCATCGACGCCTCATTCCAGGCGCTCGTCGACTCCATTGTCTACAAGCTGATGCGCGCGAACGCCACCGCCTGATAATTCGAAGGAGATTCAGAGTTTCAACGAAATGGAGCGCCTCATTCACTGAGGCGCAGCTTGGAATCCTTGCAAAGGTCAACGCCGTCATTCTCGACGGTTGCGTCGTCCGCGTAGGCGCCGCGAACGTCGAACATGCAGCCGCGCTTGCCTTTGATCGCAAGCTTCGCTGATTTCCCTGGCGCCAGCGGCTTGGCCATCTTGACGACGGCGACCGCAGGACTGTCGGATGTGGAAATTTCGAGCTGCTGCAGCGCAGCCGTGCGAAGGTTCGTCACCGTGACGGACGAAGCATTTTGGGTGGCCGGGCGGCCGCCCTGCGCTTCGGCGCTTGCGCCGAGACCCAGCAGAATGATGGCGCACGCCGGCGCGACAACGTACTGACTCATTGTTTTCCCCTCTCAACGGTTGCGGCGCTTGGCTTGAGGCGGCGCCGGCAGACCAGTTCCCTAGTTGCAGGCCCGATCCAACTCGGTACCGCTGTCTTGGACGGCGCACAACAATCGCCCGATCAAGCGCCGACTCGGGCGAATCTAGCAATGGCGCTGCAGCATGGCGAGGTTGGGGCAAACGTCGCGCGGGCTAAACTCGTGCAGACAGGCTGGAGCGTTCTGCGGCGGCCCGAAGCATGGGCAGAACGTCTGCGATCTTCTCGGCGACCAGCGGCTTCACTTCAAATCCGGGTCGGATGAATCCAGCTTCCCGCATGTGAGCGAATAGCGACAGCAACGGTTTCCAGAAGCCCTTCACATCAGCGATCAGGATTGGCTTCCTGTGACGGCCGATCTGGGCCCAAGTCATCTGCTCCGCGAGCTCTTCGAGCGTGCCGACGCCCCCCGGGAGCGCGACGAAGGCGTCAGCGCGGTCAAACATCGTCTGCTTGCGCACATGCATGTCGGGGACGACCACCAGTTCGGTGCATTCCTTGAGATCGACCTCGCGCGCCTTGAGAAACGTCGGAATGACGCCGGTGACTTCGCCGCCGGCGTTCAGCGTAGACCGCGCCAGTTCGCCCATGAGGCCCGTGGCGCCGCCCCCGTAGATGAGGCGGACGCTCTCCTTGGCCATGATCCGGCCGAACGACCGCGCCGCCTCGGCGAACGCCGGGTCGTTGCCCATCCCCGATCCGCAATAGACGCAAACGGAGCGAATCAATGTCTTCATGACGCTGACCTTAGCCGCAGAGCGCCCTAGATATAGGTGCGCCTTGATCGGGCGCCCGCATTCCGGGCATGAGAGGCCGCCGCCTCTGGCGCCCGTTCCCCTGGGCGCTGCCTGTTGACGTGCGGCGCCTGATGAAAGTTCCGATGATGTCCGTCGCCCTGCCAGCCGCCGCCAGCACCCGCGTCCAGCCGGACAGAGGAGGATTTTGGCCGACCTTCCGCCGGCTGTGGCCCTATCTCTGGCCGACCGACCGCAGCGACTTGCGCATGCGCGTGATTGGGGCCTTCGGGCTGCTTGTTGTCGGCCGCATGATTCTGATCGGCATTCCCTATGCCCTGAAATGGGCGACCGACGCCCTGGCCAGCGTCGGCGGCGCTTCGGGCCTCGCGTCCCTCTGGCCCTGGCTCGCGGCGGCGCCATTGGCGCTCACGATCATTTATGGTCTGGCTCGGGTCCTTTCGGCTGGCTTTATCCAGTTGCGAGACGCCATCTTCGCGCCGGTGTTCATGCATGCCGTGCGTCGGCTGGCGATTGAAACCTTCGCTCATCTCCATCGGCTTTCGCTGCGCTTCCACCTCGAGCGGAAGACCGGCGGCCTGACGCGCGTTCTCGAACGAGGTCGATCAGGCATCGAAGAAATGGTGCGCCTCGGCCTCAACCAGCTCGTGCCCGTCATCGTGGAGACGGCGCTCATCATCGGCATCCTGCTCTGGCAGTTCGAATGGCGATACGTTCTGATCCTGCTGGTCATGGTGTCCGCTTACATGGCGTTCACCATCAAAGCGACGGAGTGGCGCATCGGCATCCGGCGGCAAATGAACGAAAGCGATACGGACGCGAACACCAAGGCGATCGACTCGCTCCTCAACTTCGAGACTGTGAAATACTTCGGCTCGGAGGGTCGCGAGACGCAGCGCTACGACAGGTCGGTCGCCACCTATGAACGAAGCAGCGTCAACGCCTACCAGTCACTCGCTGTGTTGAACTTCGGACAGGCGCTGATCTTCACGATCGGGCTGACGCTCACGATGCTTTTGTGCGTGCAAGCCATCCGCGAAGGGCGCAATACCATAGGCGACTTCATCCTTATCAATGCCCTGCTGATCCAGCTCTACATGCCGCTCAATTTCATGGGCACGGTCTATCGCGAGATCAAACAAGCCGCGATCGACATTGAGGATATGTTCGCGCTGCTGGAGCGCAATCCGGAGATTCAGGACAAGCCTGGCGCGCCGGATCTTCAAATTGTCTCCGGCGCCATCCGTTTTGAGAATGTCCATTTCGCCTACACGCCCGAACGGCCGATTCTCAAGGGGGTGACGTTTGAAGTCCCTGCGGGTCACACCGTGGCCATCGTCGGCCCCTCTGGCGCCGGGAAATCAACAGTGTCGCGGCTGCTGTTTCGTTTCTACGAACCGCAGCGTGGACGGATTCTCATCGACGGGCAGGATGTCGCGAACGTCACCCAAGCTTCGTTGCGCGCCGCGATCGGCATGGTTCCGCAGGACACCGTGCTGTTCAACGATACGATCCGCTACAACATCCGTTACGGTCGCTGGGACGCAAGCGACGACGAGGTGGCCGAAGCTGCGCGGCACGCGCAAATCGATGAATTTGTCAGGTCGCTCCCCGATGGCTATGAAACCTCGGTGGGCGAACGGGGCCTGAAATTGTCGGGGGGCGAGAAGCAACGCGTCGCAATTGCGCGCACTATCCTGAAGGCTCCTCCGATTCTGGTGCTTGACGAGGCGACGTCCGCTCTGGACACGTTTACCGAACGAGAAATTCAGGCGGCGCTCGATCGCGTTTCGCAGGGCCGTACGACCCTCGTGATCGCGCACCGCCTGTCGACGGTTGTTAACGCCAACGAAATCCTCGTTCTCGACCAGGGGCAAATCGTTGAGCGGGGCTCGCACCAACAGCTGTTGGCCCGCGGAGGCGTCTATCAGGCGTTGTGGAGCCGTCAGCGCGCCGTGGCGGAAGCCGAAGAAACCATCAAGCGGGCGCGCGACGCCGAGGGCGCGAGCCTACGCGTCTCGCTGAGCGTTTAGCCTGAGCGGCCGCATCGGGTTAGAAAAGGGACATGGGATGTCAATTGCAAACTCTATTGGCCGCGTGATCTCGCCGCCTCACCGCGAAGGCTATATTTTTATCGCAGCCTTCGCCGTCGCCGCGTTCATCCTGTCATATCTTTGGTCCCCGCTGGGCTGGATCGGGCTCATTCTGACAGTTTGGTGTTGGTACTTTTTTCGCGATCCGGAGCGCACCACGCCGATTGCGGAAGGTCTCGTCGTTTCCCCCGCCGACGGCACGGTGTCGATGGTTATTTCGGCGACGCCGCCGCCCGAGCTCGGACTTTCCGATCAGCCAATGACGCGCGTGTCGATCTTCATGAATGTCTTCGACTGCCATGTGAATCGATCGCCGGTAACTGGCCGCATCGCCAAGATCGTGTACCGGCCCGGCCTTTTCTTGAATGCAGAACTGCATAAGGCGTCGGACGACAACGAACGATCCTCGATGATCATCGAGAGCGGCGGCGCGCGCTATGGCGTTGTGCAGATCGCAGGTCTCGTTGCGCGACGCATCGTCGTGTTTGCGCATGAGGGCGACCAGGTATCCTCCGGCGAGCGTTTCGGTCTGATCCGGTTCGGATCGCGCGTCGATGTGTATCTGCCTGATGGCGTGAAGGCGCAGGTCGGCGAAGGACAGACTTGCATTGCGGGGGAAACAGTGATCGCCGACGTTCGCGCCACCTCCGTTCGAACGTTCCGCACGCATTGAGATAAAGCGCGAACGTTCCGCACACCATCCTCGACGTCGACGCGCGCGAGCTCAAACGCCGCGCATACTGGCCCAGGCGCCAGAAAATCATATTTCTCACAGTCGTCTGTGTGTCGGCGCACATCGTCGCGCGAATGATTTCCGAGATGATGATGCCGCGATCGAACACGGGAGTGAGGCCATGGTCGTTCTGATTCCGCCGACTTACGATTTTTCGCAGTCCAAGACCGCAGTCACCTTTACGATTCCGTTCTGGCCCGGCGGCAACGGCTGGCCCCACCTCTACGGCAGCCGCTTTGGGGACGCGTTGTTTGGATCGAGCGGAAGCGACTCGATCGGTGGATGGCTCGGCGACGACTTCATCGATGGCCGCGGCGGCATGGACATTTTGGTCGGCGGCGCGGGCCGTGACGAAGTGCATGGCGGGACAGGCAGCGACCTGATCTATGGCGGCGCGGATGGCGATTGGCTCTTTGGCGGCGCTGACGGCGATGGCATCAACGGCGACGCAGGCGATGACTTTCTTTCCGGTGGATCAGGCAGCGACTTTCTTTATGGCGGCGACGGCGTCGATGATCTGAACGGCGATGACGATGGAGACCTTCTCGATGGGGGGCTCGGCGACGACAAGCTTCGGGGCGGGCAAGGGCATGACGCCCTCTATGGCGGGGATGGCTCCGACGACATTCAGGGCGACGAGGGAGACGATTACCTCGAAGGTGGCGCGGGCGATGACGCCTTGCAGGGGGGCCTTGGCGCGGATTCGTTTGTCGGCGGCGCCGGCGAGGATGTCTTGCGCGGCGATGATTCGCCTCCGGCGTTGGCGCCATGGACTGGCGTCAATTTCAACGACGTCGCGCGCTATATCGATTCCGCTTCGGGCGTCGAGATTACTTTGACGACGACCTCATACTGGTCGGTTTACTGGGAGCCATCGATCGCAAACTACGCGTGGTCTCTGATCGTCGAAGGCTGGGGAACCGGCAAGGGCGGCGACGCGGAAGGAGATTCGCTTTACTCGATCGAGAATATTGATGGATCACAGCATGGCGACATCCTGAGCGGAAACGATTTCGCCAACGTCTTCCTCGGCCTCGACGGAAATGACGAGCTTGATGGCGGCAACGGAGACGACACCCTTCTCGGCGGCAACGGCGACGACGAGATCTTTGGCGGAGATGGCAATGACGTCATCGACGGCGGCGGAATTCTGTCGCGACAGGTTGTCGTGCCGAGCGGCCAGTATTGGCCCGCGCCGCCGGTCCAATCCGTAGTTCCGACTGTTGATGACGAAACGGATTACGACGAAAGCCAGTGGTGGCTCACCAATGGCGACGACTATCTGGCGGGCGGCGCCGGTTCTGACATCATCCGGGGCGGCGGCGGCGAGGACACGCTGATCGGCGGCGATGGCCTCAACGAAATGTACGGCGGTGATGGCGAGGACTTGTTCATGGCAGGGCGCGACGCCGAAATCATCGACGGCGACGTGCGCTACGAAAATTTCGCGCCGGGCGTGTTGAAGGGCGACCCGACAATGAGGACCTATTCCTCGTTCATGTCAGACGCGATCAATGACGACACCGTCAGCTATCAGGCGTCGGAACAGGGCGTCACGATCGTCTTCAGCCTCACCTTTGTCTGTCACAACTTCGATGTGATTCTCGGCA
>JBEVKO010000041.1:0-8854 GCA_040509705.1 Beijerinckiaceae bacterium | reverse complement strand
GGGCGCGAGGTCGGGCCAGCTGACGATGAGATCGAGACGCTCGAACACGCCGCCTGCCCGCTGCGGACCGGCATGAATGAGGCGGTTGTCGACGTCGAGCACCCGCGGCCCGATCTGAATGCGAGTCAAAGCGGTATGATCGGGCATCGTCGCCCGCCAGCGGAGCGCGAAGAACCCGGACACGGACAAAACCGCGGCTGCGACCGCCGCGAAGAGGGGCAGGAATAGGAGTAGGGGACGGGATCCTCCGGCGACCGGAGAAATCGAAACATGGGGCATGGATTGCCAGACATACGCCCGCCGCAGAAGACCGGCCTTAACCACAATGCCGGTCTTCGCTTAACGAAGCTTTAAGCTTGATGCATCGTTAAGCGGCCGGCGAAAGAGCCGGAGAATTCGGTTGCTCAACATGCTCTTTCTTACCCCCGCCGCACTGGAATCGCTTCTTTCATTGGCGCTCGGACTAGCTTTCGCCGGCCTGCTTGCGTCCGCCTTTGAAATGCTCACTTCGCGGCGGGCGAGCTTCCGTCTGCTCGAGACCGGCGACATAAGGGCGTTGGCGTCAGTGCCGGTAGTCGTGTTCTCCGCGCCCTTCATCATCCTCCGCAACACGATCAAAGGCGCTCAGGTCGAGTCGCGACCGTTCATCTTCGTGATGGCCGCCACGATCATCGCCTGCATCTGGGGAATGATGTGTGGCAAGCTAGTGCTCGACATCGTGCTCAGCACAATGATCTAGCTTGCGCGCGGTTCGCTTCCTGATTCAGACAAGCCCGCCAATATCCTGACCGCCAAGCGCTTTCGCGCTGCTTGCGGCTCCGCGTTTCAGGCTGATGCGATGTAGTCGCGCATCGCCGAGCTTTCGGCTTCGAAGTCGGCAAGCCTTCGCTTCACGACATCGCCGATGGACACGATGCCGACGAGGCGGTCCGCCTCCACCACCGGCACATGGCGGAACTTGCCCTGAGTCATCATCGCCATCACCTGCGTGATGAGCGTCGCCGGGCTGCACGTGACGACGCTTCGGGTCATGTGGCTTGCCACGGGCTTTTCGAGCGCCGTCGGTCCGCCGAGCGCTACCGCGCGAACCACGTCCCGCTCCGAAATAATGCCGGTCACCATGCCATCGACTCCGGTGACCACGGCGGCGCCGATCCTGCGTTCCGCAAGCAGGGAGGCGACGTCAGCGAGCGATCTGTGCGGCTCGATGGTGACGACTGAACGACTCATGATGCCTGCGACCGTCATGCGTTCCTCCGTTATGTTATCGCGCTGGTGTCGGTCCCTTCTCTCCCGAGCAAGACGCTTTGTATGGTCATGATGGCGCCATGCGTCCGCTGCGGCAACCCGCGAAAGCGGCTCAATGCAATGTGGCGCGCGGCAGACGGCCAACCGGGTCCAGCAGGCCAAAGGCGAAAAATCCCGCCGCAAAACCGCCGATATGCGCCATCCAAGCAATCTGTTCTTCGCCGACGCCGAATGCTCCGCTGGCGAGGCTCGGCAAAAAGTTGAGCGCGAACCACAAGGCGACGAACGTCAGCGCGCGCTGGTTGCGGAAAAATTCCCCCAGCGGAGGAGCCGGGTAAAGAAAGGCGTCGTCGCCCGGCGCGCGCCAGCGTCCCAAGGGCCCGCCCGTTGCAAAAGCAAAGCGCGCCATTGCGCCAGTGTAGCCGGAGACGACGCCCGACGCCCCGATCAGCGGAAGCAGGGATTCGGGGTCAAACAGCATGTGAGCAAGCGCTCCTCCGATTGCGGATATGACGCCGAGCAGCAGATAACGGATCGGACCAAACCGTCGGTCGACGGCGCCGCCGAAGGCGACCAGCCACAGCGAGTTGATGATCACATGCGCCCAGCCGCCATGCAGGCCCGCATGAGTGATGATCGTCGCCGGATGGGCAGTGCCATCGTGCAGCAATTCGTCTGCGAGCCGTCCATTCAGCCATGTCACACCGCCCGCCGGAGTTTGCCGCGCACTATCAACGAGCTGCCGCAGCTCGTCGGCTGTCGCCTCGGGCGCCCAGAGAAAGGGGAGGCGGGCCGGAATGAATCCCCAGTCGAAAACCATGCGGAAATTCGTTCCGTCCGCAAGAAGCCATTCCCGGATGGCGTGGATGGCGAGAAGGAGCGCAGCCAGCGCCAGCGTGGTCAGGGGCGCGTTGAAGATGGGCTCGCGCGGCGCTGGGGAAGAATCCATGGATGCATGGTGGAGGGCGAAGGCGTCGAGGGCAATCGACTCTCGCGCCCTTAGTCGATCGAGGCAAAAGAAGGGGAGAGCATTGCTGCTCTCCCCATCGGCGAAATCGCCGGTCGTCAATCAACGGCCCGGTCGCGTCCTCGCCCCCTAGTGTAACGATGGCCCAGGAGTACGGAAGCCATCGTGAAGCAGTGTCGTGATCTTGTTTACCTGTTCGTAACCGAACGCGACAGGGGAAGCTGAATTTTACGTTAATTTGAGTGACCGTTCGCCCGCGCCGCGCCCGTCGGCTAGTGAAAGGACCGTCTTGGTAGTCACTAATGAAGCATCCGATTATCAGATTGTTCGTGGCGCGTTTGCGCGCGCTTGCAGCAGCCGACCGCGCGGCTTTCCCAGTTCCGCGACTGCGCGGCTTCATGGGTCCCTTCGCCCGTCACATGATCAACATAACGCTTGACGCGTCGGGCAAGATCACTTTGGCCGACGCCGGCGACGACGTTGCGCGCATGTTCGGTCGGAATATCGCCGGCGCCTCGCTGGCGGACCTGTTCGTCGAGCAGGATCGCGCGCGGATTCACGCGTTGGCCTCGGCGGCGATCCGCGAGCGAGTCGCTTGCGCGTTCGGCGCGGTGGCCCACCATACGAAGTTTCGCGCGACTCATATCGAGGGCGTCCTGACGCCGGAGCCCCGCCTCGACGGCGAGTGGCGATTCGCCAGCGCCTGCGTCATTTCCTACGGGTTCACATATGGGAAGCGGGCAGGGGCGCTGCCTTTGCTCACCCTCACCAGCGAGCGCTTCGTCGATCTCGACGGATTTGTCGGCCGGCCTGACGGCCTGCGCCTCTTCGCCAGGCGGGTTGGTCGAGCCTCAGGCGCCTAGAGCTGATCGCCAAATTGCGCGGGCTTGTGCGCGGTCGCCGCTTGGCCGCGAACCTTGCGTTTACCATTGCGCTGTTAGCTTGCCTCACTGGCTTGGACTTCCAACGCAAGTGAATTGATGTGTCCCTCGCCCTGAAACAACCCGTTCGTGCGCCTCAAGAGCGCCGGATGCATCGGCGCGTCCGCGTGCATTTGCTCGGGCGCTACATGCTGGAGACGCGGCAGGAGTTCCCTTGCCAGGCGATCGACATGTCGCCGGGCGGCCTGCTTCTGAAGGCGCCGGCGATAGGCCACCTCGGCGAGCGCGTCATTGTGTATCTCGAGCAGTTGGGTCGAATCGAGGGACGGATCTCGCGCGTGGTGCCAGGCGGATTCGCGATCGCGATCGCGACCACAATGCGCAAGCGAGACAAGCTTGCCTCGCAGCTGACCTGGCTCGCGAACCGGTCGGTGCTCGGCCTGCCGGAAGATCGACGCCACACGCGCATCGTGCCGCGCAATCCGCTGGCGGTTGTGACGCTGCCGGACGGCGGCGCAGTCAATGTTCGCCTGATCGACGTATCGATGTCCGGCGCCGCCTTCTCCGGCGACATGAGCTTCGAAAAGGGTATGGCCATCATCATCGGCTCAACGCCGGCGCGCGTCGTGCGTGTGACTGAGAACGGCATCGCCGCCGAGTTCGTGAATCCGGTAAACCCCGAGCGGTTCGACGAAAACATCATTCTCTAGTCGTCAACATTGCAAGGAAGCGCCCCCCGGAGGCCGATGCGTCGGCTCGTCACCGTGCCAGCGCCCTTTTTGCGCACGCCCCGCATGCACATGCACAGATGCTCGGCTTCGATCACGACCGCGACCCCGCGCGGCTGGAGATGCTCTCGAGCGCGGCCGCCGCGTGCGTTGAAAATCTAGGTTAGCATGAGACGCGGAGTCGGTCCCTCCGGCTCCAGGGCTTTCGTGCGATGAATCCGGTTTCGCGCGCAGCTTGTTGAGATTTTATCTGTTTTGAGCGACGCTGCGCGGAGTCAGCGTGTCGCGCGCCTGGGCGGCAGCGGATGCGGTTCGCCCTTCACGGCGCCGGACGGCCACGTTGATGGATCGTCGAAATCAAGTTGCTTCGGGGTCGCTTCGACGGGCGGGGTCGGCGGAATAACTTGGGTCGTGCGAACGGGCTTTGGCGCCGCCGGTTGATCAAAGGGCGTGGACTGGACGCTGCCGAGAATGCCAGCGCTGTCGGTGGGCGGGGGCGTTGGCGGCGTCGCGGGGCGGGGCGGCGCTTCAGGCTGTGGCGGAGGCGCCGCCGCGACCTGACCGGGATTGGCGCGCGAAGGGGTGGGGACCGAGGCGGGAGCGACTACGGCGGGAGCGTCGACCTGCCGGATCGGCGCCGGTGCGGCGCCCGGGGAGGGCGACACCGCTGCGACGCGATTCGACGACGCGTTCGTTGCTCCCAGCTTGTCCAGGCCGCCGGTCCCGATCCACCAGCCGCCGACGGCGAGCATGCCAGCGGCGGCAAGAACCGGCGCGAGGGCGCGGCTCCGAGGGCGACTGCGCGGCGCAATGTTCAGCGGCTCGACCGGGGCGGTGAGTTCACCCGGTTGCGGGACAGGAGGCTGCGCCCGCAGAGGCGACGTGAGCCGCACCGTCTTCTCGTGCGTCGGCGTCTCCGGGAAGGCTCTCATACGGCCAACGCCCAGTGTTTCGGCGATCAGCCGCTCCAGGTTTTCGTCAACCTTGAAATCTGAAGAAGGCATGGCGGATGTGGCCAATCCAGATTCCTTCGGGTCCTTCACCATGTTCGACCGAACCTCGAATTCCGGGTCCGGGGGCGAGGCGTCGTGCGCCCGCGCCGGAGTGTCGCTTATTTCCATCGGGGTCGGCTACCCTATATCATTGGAGAAAATCAGGCAGCCTCGCCCCGATATCGCCATGCTCGATGACGTGTATAACCGCCGGATCCTCGAACTGGCCGCGGACATTCCCAGGCTCGGGCGGCTCGCCAACCCGGACGCGACCTCCACGGTCCGGTCAAAGCTCTGCGGCTCGACAGTCACGGTCGACATCAAGATGGCGGAAGGGAAGGTCAGCGACTTCGCCCATGATGTAAAGGCGTGTGCACTCGGCCAGGCGTCGTCCTCCATTATGGCGCGCCACGTGATCGGCGCGAGCGGGGACGAATTGCGTAGCGTGCGCGCGACTGTCCGCCGGATGCTCAAGGAGAATGGGCCGCCTCCGAGCGAAGAGGATGCCTGGGCGGATATCCGCGTGCTCGAGCCGGTGCGTGACTTCCGGGCGCGGCACGCGTCGACGATGTTAACCTTTGACGCCGTCGTCGATGCGGTCGAACAGATCGAGCGGAGATAGGCTCTCGCCGCTGCGCGTGCAGCGCAATTTTTCGTCCGCAATGGCGCCCTTGAAGCGCCGCGATCTGTTCCTACCTCGCGGTCTCCGTCCTTGCCGACGGCTTGGTGGAGCGCGCGTCATGAGTACGAGTTTTTCGCGTCAGTGGTATGCAGACGGCGCTGGGACGCATGCCGGCTTCGCCCCTCACGTCAGCGCCAGCGCAAGGGAAACGCGGGCGCGAGAGGAGAGGGCGCTGGCGCGACTGATGCTCATCGCGCGCGTCATGGACGCCGCCGTCACCATCCCCGGCGTCAATCTGCGCGTCGGCGTCGATGCGGCGCTCGGACTTGTGCCGGCAGTTGGCGACATGATCGCGGGGGCGATCGCATCCTGGATCGTTTTTGAGGCCAGGCGTCTGGGCGCCCCGCCTCTGCTGATCGCCCGCATGGTCGCAAACGTCGTGGTCGATACGGTCGTCGGCGCAGTGCCGTTTCTTGGCGATGCGTTCGACGTGGGGTTCAAGGCGAACCTTCGGAACGTCGCGCTGCTGCGTCGCCATCTTGATCGTCGAAACTCGATCGACGGGGAGGTCGTCGGCCAAGGCTAGGCGTCGGCAGGCTGCATCGCTTCAGCTATAGTCTAACGATGAAGATGTCCCCGATACCGCCGGCGCGACCCCATCTATGGCCTACGGTGGGATTGATCCGCGCCTATCGCTATTCCCTGTCCGGTCTGATGGGGCGGCAATGCCGACATTGGCCGAGCTGTTCGGAATATGCTGAGGAAGCGATCAGGCGGCACGGCTTCTGGGCTGGCGGCTGGATGGGTCTCGCGCGCATCTGCCGGTGCGGCCCGGGAGGCACAAGCGGCATTGATCTCGTCTGCGAAGAGCTTCCCGAGGGGGCGAGCTGGATGACGCCGTGGCGCTACTCGCGCTGGCGCGGCGTCAACGGCCCACCCGGCGACGAGAGCAGGTCGGCGACGCCTAGCGCTGCAGGGCCTGAGGCGACATCCGCGCGCGCGAGCAAGACGCAAGCCCCAGATCGACAATTTTCTTCCGGCACAGGTTAGCGCGACCTTCATCGGTTGCGGGATTGCGTCCCTCGCGGGTGGCGACGGAACAGATGAGATCGAGCGCAACATCGTTTCCGCACAGAAGCTGGTCGTCGAGGAATTCCTGAACCGGTTTCGACAGCCACCAGCTCATCGACACCTCCTTCACGCCCACGCGCCCGTCTTCGCCAGGCACCGAGATATGCGCGAAGCAGGTTTCGGCGTTCGCACGACGCGGCAAATCGCCGGCGCGGCACGTCGGCGCGCGAACAGCTTGAGCGACATTGCGAAGATCTTCAGGCGCGCATTCCTTGCAATGCTCATGATCGCTGTCGGAGTTCACGCGCGCGTCCAGGAGTTCTCGCAGCTTGCGCACCGCCGTCGAGCCGCGCGCCGACCGAGTGGCGAAGAACGTGTCGATAGGCGCGGTGAACACGCCCAGCGCGCGTCGCTGGTTCGCTTCGATCGGGCGGGGTCCCGATGCGATCCAGCGGTCCGGATCCTCGTCCACGTTTTGCGCGTCGGCAGGATCGTTGGTGATCAGGACGACGAAAGGGAAGAGCTGAAAATCATAGCGCAGAACGTCGGCGAGATCATAGGCGGCGACGGCGCCGTAGTTCTCGAAGTAGCCGCCGTCGACCAGACGCGCAGCGATGCGGCCATTCGCATCGCGCACATTGCCTGCCGGCGACACAAGCGGGAATCTTGCGCTATTGTGCGCGGCGGCCGTCAGCGGGGCGTCGGTCCGCTTTGCATTTTCGATGCCGCCCGCAGCGCAGCTTGCATGGGCGCGACCGGCCAGAAGCTCGTGGAGGTCGTAGGCGTCGCTGAAGAGACGAACTGGCCCGATGCCCGGCTCCTCGGGGCGCACATAGCAAGGGCTCAGATGGGATGCGATGACCCGCTTGCCGCTTTCGACATGGGTTGAGTTCAACAACAACACGGGCCGCCAATGATGTCCTGACGCGGCCGGGCCGACGGCGCCGAACCCTTCGTCGAGCGCAGCCTTGGCGACGCTGGCTTCCTGAACAAACCGGCGATAGGCGTGGGACCAGCTGTCTTCCAGCCTTCGGCCGCGATCTTTCCAGAATTCGGGAAGAAATGCGCCGACGAAAGAAAAGACATCGCGAAAAGCAAGACCGGCGAAGACTGGCGAGAGAAAGTCGTCCGCGAGGATCGCCTGAAGGCAGCCGCGCCAATGACCCGGCTTGTCGCCGCCGAACCACAGGAGCGTCGACGCCTCGTTGCGGCATGGCGGCTTCATCGACCCGTCCGCCATTGTCCCGTCATGCGCGGCGCGCGCAAAGACCGCCGCCGCGAGCGATGAGCCCGACACGCTCGAAATCGCAAACAGGCGCCTGGCGAACGTGGGCTGTTCGCGGCACCGTTCGAAATTAGTCCCCGGCGAAGGTTCGCTCGCGGTGAGGGGCGGTCGGTCGAGTTCGGGTGTAGCGCTACTGATGCAGGTCGCATCAAGCATCAGGCCCAGCGCAGAAGCAGTGTGGAACGCTGCGCGACTCGCGCCGCCGGCTGCGGCGACAATAATCGGAGAGGGGCAGTTGCGAACTGCGCCAAGGCAATTGTTCGCCTTCTTCCACGCATCGACTGCGTCCGCGAGCTTAAGCTGAACAGGCTCGTCGGTCTCCATGCGCCTGACGTCGTGGCTGTTGCCGGCGATGTACGCGATGAGGGCGAGGGCGGCGATGGCGAGAGCGATCATCGGTGCGCGAATGGCGTGGGAGCGTCGCCCCAGCCAGGCAAGGGCCGGAACCCAGACGCCAAGCAACAGCGGCAGAAGGAACAACCGTGGAAATGCAATGTCGAGCAGCCATGGCGCGGCAAGAACCAGCACGAGCACGGCAAAGAGGGAGTTCAGAACCCAGCTCTCGACGCGGCTTCCGCGCAACAGCCTTGGATTTGAGCCGTTGCGACCGACATGGGGAGCGTTCGGCACTTTTCCGAAAATTGCGCCGAAGCGCGCATTGAAGAGTTCGCGGCGGTGTGTGAAATAGTACACGAAGATGGATGCGAAAATCACAGCGAAGAGCGCGAACAGCGCAAAGCCCAGAATCGCGTGGGTGGCGATTTCATTGGTTTGCCCTGAAAACAGATTGAGAACCGCTTTCGCGAGGCCCGCCAGGACAGCGATGAAGCAAAGCACGCCGAGAACGCGCGGCATTACACGCCCAGGCAATTCGTAGCGGGCAAGCAGCTTCTTTTCCGTCGCAAGGTCGAGCGCGCCGCCATCTTTGCGCTTGAGCCAGTCGCGCTTGTTGACCGCAAGGCGCGCTGCTGAGTGGACCGGCAACGCCCAGAACAGGAAGACGAGCCCGGCGAAGACGATTGAGTCGCGCAGCATGTGGAAGTAGATCGGCAGGCGATCG
>JBEVKO010000040.1:0-7828 GCA_040509705.1 Beijerinckiaceae bacterium | reverse complement strand
CCTACGGCATCGACGACGAAAGCTTCGAGAACGTCAGCAAGGAGGTCGAGGAGAAGGCGACCACCGATGCGCAGGGCCGCGCGACCTACAGCGCCGACCTGCCGGAGTTCGAGACGACGCGGCCGGTGGAGGCGCGTGTCATCGTTCGCGTGGGAGAACCGGGCGGTCGCGCCGTCGAACGCTCGGTCGTCATTCCGATTGCGCCGAAGCAGCCGGTCATCGCACTGAAGAAGCTGTTCGACGATGTCAGCATCGGCGACGGCGCCAACGCCGAATTCGAGGTCGCGCTCGCGAGCCCGGACGGAACGCGACTTGCGCGCCAGGGCCTGCAATGGACGCTGTATCGCGTGACCCGCAATTATCAGTGGTACAACAAGGACGGCCGCTGGGGCTACGAGCCCATCAAGTCCACGCGTCGCATCGCCGACGGTCGCGTCGATGCGAGCGCCACGACGCTCGGCAAGATCTCGGCTCCGGTGAAATGGGGCTGGTATCGTCTCGAGGTCGGCTCCGGCGCGACGCTGACGTCAGTGACGTTCTACGCCGGCTGGTCGGGCGAGCCGAAGGCCGACACGCCGGACCTGCTCGACGTCTCGCTCGACAAGGACGCCTATCGCGCCGGCGATCGCATGAGGCTGACGGTCAAGCCGGGCTTCGCCGGCAAGGCGACCATCGGCGTCGTCGGCGACAAGATCTACGACTGGCGCGTCATCGACGTCGGCGCCGACGGAACGACGATTGATCTCGACGCCAAGTCCGAATGGGGCGCGGGCGCCTACGTGGTCGCGCTCGCGCATCGGCCGCTCGATCAGGCGGCGAAACGCATGCCCGGACGGGCGCTCGGGCTTGCGTGGTTCTCCGTCGATAAGAACGAGCGTAAGCTCGTCGTCGAGGCGACGCCGCCCGAGACGATGCGCCCGCGGGGAACTCTGGAAATTCCGATCAGGCTCGCAGGACTGGCGGCGGGCGAAGAAGCTTATGTCACCGTCTCTGCGGTCGATCTCGGCATTCTCAATCTCACGCGCTACGAGACGCCCGATCCGTTCGAGCATTTCTTCGGGCAACGGCAATTGTCGATGGAGATCCGCGATCTCTACGGACAGCTGATCGACGGCATGCAGGGAACGCGCGGCGCCATTCGCAGCGGCGGCGATGCGGCGGCGACGAGCGGCGAGAATTCGCCGCCCCGCGATCAGCCGATGGTGCGCTATTCCGGCGTCGTGAAAGTGGGGCCGGACGGCTCGGCGAAAATCTCCTTCGACATCCCGGCTTTCAACGGAACGGCGCGCGTCGCCATCCACGCCTGGACGAAGGATCGCGTCGGCCATGCGCAGAAGGATGTGATCATCCGCGATCCGGTGGTGCTGCTGGGGACGCTGCCGCGCTTCATGTCGGTCGGCGATCGCTCGCGCTTCCATATCGCCTTCGACAATGTCGAAGGCCCGGCTGGCGATTATCTCGTCGATGTGGACATTCGCGGGCCGGTTGGTTTGCCGGCGGATGCGCTGCGCCGCACCTTGCGCCTCGCGACGGGACAAAAGGCGGAGCTTGCGCTGCCCGTTTCGGCGTCCGACGTCGGGACTGCTACGGTCGCGCTGAGGCTGACGGGCCCAGGCGGAATCGATTTGACGCAGACCATGAGCCTGCGCGTCGAGCCCGGCGCGGTCGGCCTCGTGCGCCGCACCGTGCGCGCCTTGCCGCCGCAGGGATCGTTGACGATCTCGAGCGACCTTACATCCGATCTGCTGCCCTCGTCGGCCGCCGTGTCGGTGACTGTGTCGCCCTATGGCGCGCTGGACGTGCCGGCGCTGCTGCAGGCGCTCGATCGCTACCCGTATGGCTGCACCGAGCAGACGGTGAGCCGCGCCATGCCGCTGCTCTATGTCAACAAGTTGGCGAGCGACGAGCATCTGGCGCTTGACGCGAAGGCTGACGAACGCGTGCGCGACGCCATCGATCGCGTGCTGGCGCGGCAGAGTTCGAACGGTTCGTTCGGGCTGTGGAGCGTTGGCGGCGACGATGTCTGGCTCGACGCGTTTGTAGCGGACTTTCTGACGCGGGCGCGCGAGCGCAATTTCGCGGTGCCGCAACTCGCCTTTGACCTCATCCTCGACCGGCTGCGCAATCACGTCGCGAACGTCGATGTCGAGAAGGGCAAGGGGCAGGAACTCGCCTACGCGATCTATGTGCTGGCGCGCAACGGCCGCCCGGTGATTGGCGACCTGCGTTATCTCGTCGACACCAAGCTCGCCGATTTCGGTTCGCCGCTGGCCCGCGCACAGCTCGGCGCGGCGCTTGGCCTCCTTGGGGACCGCGCGCGCTCGCAGCGCGCCTTCGCCTCGGCGGTCGAGATGCTGCGCGCGACGCGCGACGACGGCTTCTCGCGGCCCGACTACGGCTCGAAGCTGCGAGACGGCGCGGGCGTCATGACCTTGGCGGCGGAAGGCGGCGCCGAGCGCGCGCAGATCCTCCAGGCGTCATCCGCCGTGAACGAGGCGCGAGATGCAGCGCGCTACACCTCGACGCAGGAGCAGGCATGGATGGTGCTCGCGGCGCAGGCGCTGGCGCGTGACACGGAGGCCCTGACGCTTTCCGTCGGCGGCGCGGAACACAAGGGCGCGCTTTACCGCACGTGGCGCGGGCTTGCGCTCGATCAGCGGCCGATCACCATCACCAACGCCAGCAACGCGCCGGCGCAGATGGTAGTGTCGACGTCGGGCAATCCGCTGACGCCAGAACCGGCGGTGCGGCAGGGCTACATCGTCGAACGCTCGTACTACAAGCAGGACGGAACCGCCGTCGATCTGGCTCAGCCCGTCAGGCAGAATGAACGCTTTGTCGTCGTGCTCAAGGTGACGGAGACGCGCTCGACCTACGCGCGTCTGCTGCTGGTCGACATGCTGCCGGCCGGGTTCGAGATCGACAATCCCAACCTTGTCGATTCAGGACAGATCGCGAGTCTGAGCTGGCTGAAGCGCACCATCGAGCCAGTGAACGCCGAATATCGCGACGACCGGTTCGTCGCGGCCTTCGATCGCAATCCGAACCAGCAGAACAGCTTCACCGTCGCCTACATCGTGCGCGCCGTGTCGCCGGGCCGCTATGTCCATCCGCCGGCGCTGGCGGAGGACATGTATCGGCCAGATCGCTTCGGTCGCACCGCGTTCGGCTCGGTCGAGATCACGCCGGCGCGACCGTAGCCACACTAGGACCATTTGAATCGACCCGCTGTATCGATGACTGATCCACAACCCCCATCATCCCTCATCCCTCCCCCCTTGCGTGGGAGGGGAAGGGAGGGGGGTGCGCCTCTTTCTCGCGTTCTCCGCTTTTGGCTTACCCCCTCTCCAACTCTCTTTCACAAGAGGGGAGAGGGCGCGATGGCGGCAAGCAAGGCGGTTGCGCGTTCGCCCAATTCACCGCGCCGGCGCATCGTCGTCGCCTCGTTCGTTTTCACGGGACTCGCGTTCGCAGGCGCCGGCGCCGGTCTCTACGCCTTCGCGCAATCGCTCGGACCGCTCGATGTTTCTGTCGCGAAAGAGCGGTCGCCGATCGTCCTCGACCGCGATGGCAGGCTGCTGCGCCCGTTCACCACGCGCGACGGACGCTGGCGCATTCCTGTCGCGTCGCGCGAAGTTGATCCGCGCTATCTGAAAATCCTGATGGCGTATGAGGATCGCCGTTTCGAAGGGCATATTGGCGTCGATCTCTCGGCGCTGGCGCGCGCGGCGGCGCAGATGGCGGCGCATGGCCGCATCGTGTCCGGCGGCTCGACGCTGACGATGCAGGTGGCACGGCTTCTAGAACCGCGCGAGGAACGCGGTCTCGCGGCCAAGCTCCGCCAGATTGTGCGCGCCTGGCAGCTCGAACGCGCCTATTCCAAGGACCAGATCCTCGATCTCTATCTCGCGCTTGCGCCCTATGGCGGCAACATCGAGGGGCTGCGCGCCGCCTCGCTCGCCTATTTCGGCAAGGAGCCGCGACGTCTGTCCTTCGGCGAATCTGCTCTGCTCGTCGCCCTCCCGCAGTCGCCGGAACTGCGTCGTCCCGACCGCTTTGCTGCGACCGCGCAGCGCGCGCGCGATCGCGTGCTCGACCGCGCGGCGGCGTGGGGCGTCATCAATCTCGCCGAAGCCGAACGCGCCAAGAGCGAGCCTGTGCCGACCGCGCGCCGCCCCTTCCCGTTGCTCGCAGCCCACGCGGCAGAAGCCGCGCTGAAGCAGACGCCCCGCGCCAGCATGATCAAGCTGACGATCGATGCGCGCCTTCAGACGTCTCTCGAACAACTCATGCGCGAACGCGCCGAGAAATTGGGGCCGAGGATCTCCGGCGCCATTCTCGCGATCGATCATGCGACAGGGGAAGTCCGCGCCCATGTCGGCGGGGGCGAATATCTTGCGAGCGAGCGCGCCGGCGGCGTCGATCTCGCCTTCGCCGTTCGTTCGCCGGGATCGGCGCTCAAGCCGTTCATCTATGCGCTCGCCTTCGAGAACGGCGTCGCACATCCCGAAACGATGCTGGAGGACCGGCCATCGCGCTTCGGCGTCTATGCGCCGGAAAATTTTGATCAGACCTATCAGGGCAACGTCACGGCGCGGAAGGCGCTGCAGAACTCGCTCAACGTGCCGGCGGTCGAACTGCTCGCCGAAGTGGGGCCGCAAAACCTGTTGACCCGCCTCAAGGGCGCCGGCGCTGACGTGATCCTGCCGCGGGATTCCAACCCCGGCCTCGCCATCGGTCTCGGCGGCGTCGGCGTGCGGCTCGCCGATCTCGCGAAACTCTATGGCGGGCTGGCGCGAGGCGGCGACACGATTCCTCTCGTGTGGAGAATGGACGACAAGAAATCCACAGCACCGCGCCGTCTCACCAACGCCGTCGCCGCGTGGTATGTAGGGGATGTGCTGCGCGGCGCTCCGCCGCCGACCAACGCGCCGGCCAACCGCATTTCCTTCAAGACGGGAACGTCCTACGGCTTTCGCGACGCATGGGCGATCGGCTTTGACCGCAACACGACCATCGCCGTGTGGATGGGCAGGCCCGATGGCGCGTCGGTGCCCGGCCTGATCGCGCGGCAGGTGGCGGCGCCGGTCCTCTTCGATGCGTTCGCGCGCGCCGGCGTTGATCCCGAGCCGCCGTCAGCGCCGGGCGAGGCTTTGTTCGCCACCAATGCGAGCTTGCCGCCGCCGCTGCGGCATCTGAAGAAGGATGCGCCGAAAACGGCGTCGGCCAGCGCCAGCATTCCGCTGCGCATCGCCTTCCCGCCGCAGGATGCGCGCATTGATCTTGGGCTGGCGCGCGGCGCCTCCGACGCGGAGCCGCTGGCGATGAAGGCGACGGGCGGCGTTGCTCCATTCACCTGGCTCGTCAACGGCAGGCCCGTCGCTGAGCAGATTCCGCGGCGGCAGGCGATGTGGGCGCCCGACGGCGCAGGCTTTGCGCAGCTCTCGGTGATCGACGCCAACGGCGCCACCGCCAGCGTGAAGGTCAGATTGGAGTAAGAATTTTCAGGATCTGTACGCGATCGGGAACTTCCAGAAGAAACTCCGGATCGCGTGGAAGATGATGGGTGCGATGGGGATCGCTCCCATCCGGCGCCATGCGTTCGAGACTGTCCCAGCGCGAAATGGTGAGGAATTCGGCGTCATTCTCGCGGTCCTCGCGCAGCATCTCGACCGACAGCGCGCCCTTCTGAATCAGCGGCGCGATTCCGTGAGCCAGCCAGTAGAGCTGATATTCGTCAGCTACGTCGCGCTTCGTGCGTCCGCGCCATATGCGGACGAATTTCGCGGTCGGGCTTTCTGGCATCGCATCGACCTTTCCGCGAACGTCAGGATCGCGCCTGCGATTTATTCTGCGCAATGCGCAATCAGTTTCTCGATGAAATTTGCGCAGGCGAGAAGCTGGCTCATTTCGATGAATTCGTCAGGTTTATGCGCCTGCTCGATGGAGCCAGGTCCGATGACCACGCACGGCACGCCGGCCATGCCGACGAAGAGCCCGGCCTCGGTGCCGTACGACACCTTGGCGTGATCGTTGCGGCCCGCCAGTCTTTTCGCGAGCGTGACAATATCGTCGCCGGGGTTGGCGTCGAATCCGGGAACGCCTCCGGCCCAGTCGAAATCGAAGCCGCAAGACGGATCGACCGCCTGCATCTTCGGCTCCAGCCGTTCCTTGGCGAATCGCTCGATCGAGCGCGCGATGTCATCTTGATCGTCGAGCCCGATGGCCCGCACCTCGAAGGAGAAGCGCGCCTCCTGCGGCACGATGTTGGAGGCGACGCCGCCCTCGAACAGGCCGACCTGCGTCGTCGTGTGCGGCACGTCGTAGAGTTCGTCGCGCGGTCCTTCGCGTTCGAATTTCTCCTCAAGCTCGCGAACATGCGTGACGATGCGCGCCGCCCATTCGATCGCGTTCACTCCCTGCGGCGCGAGCGAGGAATGCGCCGCCTTGCCGCGCGCGGTTACGCGGACCCGCCGGCCGCTCTTGTGGCCGATCACCACCTGCATTCCAGTGGGCTCTCCGACGATGCAGCCGAGCGGCCTTACCGGCTTCTGCGCCAACTCGCGCAACAGGCCGCGCACGCCGACGCACCCCACCTCCTCATCATAGGAGAAGGCGAGGTGGATCGGTCGCTTGAGTTCGGCGGCGGCCATTGCAGGCGCGAGCGCAAGACAGACGGCATCGAATCCCTTCATGTCCGCTGCGCCGCGGCCGTAAAGCTTGCCGTCCTTCTCCGTGAGGGAGAAGGGATCGGTGGTCCATGCCTGCCCGTCGACCGGCACCACGTCGGTATGACCGGAGAGCACGTAGCCAGAAACGTCGTCGGGGCCGATGGTCGCGAAAAGGTTGGCTTTTCTGCGCTCGGCGTCGAAGGTTCGTTCCGTCGCAAAGCCGAGGGGGCTTAGGTAATCCTCGATCCAGTCGATGCATGGCAAATTGGAATTGCGGCTCGTCGTGTCGAACGCGACGAGGGTGTGCAGAATGTCCTTGATGGCGCGAGGCTCAGTCATGGTCTTGTGTGATGCTGCCGGCGGTGCGCACATTCGCCATTCTGAGTGGCCGGCGCCTCGACTGCAACAGCCCGCGCACGCTTCTATTCTGCCCGCGGCCGGCGGATCTGACGAGGTTTCGCCCAGCCTCGCCCCGCCGGCGTACAGTTCTGGCCTTCTCTAGTCGCAAGACAGCCGCGGAGAAGACTATCCAAGCCGCGGGCCGCGTAATAACGTCCGCGGCATGGGAACGGGCTGCGGGGCCATGCCGCAGCGGCCGGGCCGATGAGCCTATTCGGAGGATGTGCATGAAACGATCATTGATGCTGGCGCTGTCAGTCGCGGCGCTGTCGACCGCAGGCGTCGCCAGTGCGCAGGAGCTGAAGATCGGGCTCTCATCCGAGCCGACGTCGGCCGATCCGCATTTCCACGCGCTCTCGCCCAACAACTCGCTCGCCAAGCACGTCTTCGAGACGCTGGTCAGCAACGACGAGGCTCAGCGTCCGATCCCCGGCCTCGCCAAGTCCTGGAAGACGCTGAACGACACCACGTGGGAATTCAAGCTGCAGCCGAACGCGACCTTCTCCAACGGCCAGAAGCTGACGCCCAACGACGTGATCTATTCATTCTGCCGCCTGCCTGTCGTTGAAGGCTCGCCCGGCAATTTCAGCTACACGATCAAGAGCGTCGTCGAGGTGGAAGCGCCGGACGCGGAAACTGTGATCATCAAGACCGCATCGCCCGACCCGCTCCTCCCGAACAACCTGACCTCCACGCACATCATCAGCGCGCAGGTTTTCAACGGCGGCCAGAACATCAAGTACAAGAAAAGCGGTTGC
>JBEVKO010000039.1:0-3981 GCA_040509705.1 Beijerinckiaceae bacterium | reverse complement strand
TCTCGCACCGAAGCGCACGCTCGATCTCAACGGCCGCATCATCATGTCGATTGGGCTGCAGGGCGCGGCCGGCGTGCACTGGCTGGACGACGCGGACACCGGCGAGCGCATCGCCGTTGCGCCGGCGACGGAGCCGTTGCGGTCCATGCCGCGCGCGTTTCAATTTTCAGAGTTCGAGCTCCTTGCCACCGCGCACGGCGTCGCCATCGTGGCTTTCGCTGATGATCTCACCGTGCGCGCCGACCTCGAGGAGGTGGTGATCGAACGCAGCGCAGGTCTCTCCGTGACGTCAGCCGAGTCCCGGGCGTCAGACATGGCCGCGCGCCTCGCCAATCTCGCTTTTGAACGCGGCAAATGGGACGCGTTGACGCGCGGAACGGCGCGCGACGTTATCCGCGGGCTGGAAGCGAGCGCGGCGGACCTCGCACGCGCCAAGCGAACGCCGGCGCGCATCGCTCTGGCGCGGGCTTATTTCATCCACGGCCTCTATTCAGAGTCGGCGGGCGTCGCCCAGCTGACCGTCGCCGAAGACACGGATGCGCAGCGCGACCGGGAACTTGCGATCCTACGCGTCGCTTCAGCGATCCAGATGCGGCGCCTCGACGATGCGCGGTCGCTGCTCGGTCAGGATATCCTGCGCGACGATCCTGAAGCTGATGCATGGCGCGCGATTCTTGAGGCGCGGCAACGCAACTGGCCGCGCGCGATGGCGGGCTTCGTCGCGTCGCAAGCAGTCATCGCAGCCTATCCTGAGGCGCTCCAGGCGACGATGCGCGAACTCCACGCGCGCGCCGCGGTGGAAACGCGCAATTTCGGCGCAGCGCTTGCGGAACTTGATGCGCTCGATCGCCTCGATCGCGAGCTTGTCAGACAGGAAGAAGCCAGCCTCCTGCGCGCCCGCGTCGATGAAGCGCAGGGCCGGCTCGACGATGCCTTCGCTGCGTATCAGCGCATCCATGAAGGCAAGGATCGGGAGGCGGCCGCGGAAGCTGGTCTTCGCGCCGCGCTCATCGGACTTGATAGCAAAGCGATGACCCGCGAGGCGGCGATCGCGCGACTGGAGACGGTGTCGGCCGTCTGGCGCGGCGATAGGGACATCGAACCTGAAACCATTTCGGCGCTTGGCCGGCTCTACGCCGAGGACTACCGATGGCGCGACGCCTTCGCTACGGCCCGGCGCGGCAACACGACCTATCCCAATCATGAAAAGATGCGCACGCTGCATGACTATGCGGCCAACCTGTTCGAAGCGATCTTCGTCGACGGCAAGGGCGATTCCATCGATCGCGTGCAGGCGCTGGCGCTGTTCCACGACTTCAAGGAGTTTGTGCCTCCTGGCGCTCGCGGCGACGAAATCGTGCGCCGGCTGGCCGAACGCCTGGTCCAGCTCGATCTTCTCGATGGCGCGGCTGACCTCTTGCAACATCAGATCGATCATCGTCTGACAGGGCAGTACCGGTCGGCGCTCGCCGCAAGGCTCGCCGTGATCTATCTGATGAACCGCAAATCGGCAGCGGCGCTCGCGACGCAGAAGGCGACGCGCCGTGCTGAACTTCCCTGGCGCGTCAAACGCGCGCGGGCCTTGCTCGAAGCGCGGGCGCTATCGGATCTGTCGCGGACCGATCTTGCGCTCGAGATCATCGCCAGCGAGGACGGACCTGACGTCGATCGCCTCGCCGCCGACATTCAGTGGCAGGGCCGCCGCTGGCGCGCCGCCGGCGAAACCTACGAGCGCATCCTTGGCGATCGCTGGAAGGATCGCACGGCGCTCGATGAGCGCGCGCGCTCGGACGTGATCCGCGCAGCGGCGGCTTATGCGCTCGCCGACGAGCCCCTGGCGACGGACAGGATGCGTGGAAAGTTCGGCGCGGCGATGGCCAACAGCGCCGACGCCCGCGCCTTCCGCCTTCTGACGTCGCCCGCTGCGGCGCGCGCCGGAGAATTCCGCGAACTTGCGCGCCACATCGCGCGTGCGGATACGCTGGGAGAATTCCTCGAAGAGTATCGCAAGCGCTATCCGGACATTCCGCCGCGCCAGCCGAAGCGCGACGAGACCTCGCGCCCACAGGCGGGCGCCGAGCCAAAGGCGTCGACGCCCGGTCAGGGCTGAACCGGCGCTAAAGCCCGTATCCCTTGACCAGCGAGCCGGCGAGCAAATTCCAGCCGTCGACGAGCACGAAAAAATCAGCTTGAACGGCAGGGCGACGGTCACCGGCGGCACCATCATCATGCCGGCCGACATCAGGATCGACGCCACGACAAGATCGATCACAAGAAACGGCAGGAACAGCAGGAAGCCGATCTCGAAGGCGCGCCTCAGTTCGGAGATCATGAAGGCCGGCACGATCACGGAAAGTTTCAGATCCTCGATCGCGTTCGGCCGCGCTTCGCGCGAGAGGTCGAGAAACAGGTTGAGATCCTTGTCGCGCACATGGCGCAGCATGAACGTCTTGAATGGCGGCGAGCCGCGCTCAAAGGCCTGCTCAAGCGTGATCTGATTTTCGATCAGCGGACGTCCGGCCGCGTCGTAGGCCTGCTGCAGCGTCGGCTGCATGATGAAGAGCGTGAGGAACAGCGCCAGCGCGATCATCACCGTGTTAGGCGGCGCCGTTTGCGTGCCAAGCGCCGACCGAAGGAGCGACAGAACGACGACGATCCGCGTAAACGAAGTGACCATCACCAGCATGGCGGGCGCCAGCGACAGGACCGTGACGAGAGCGATGAGCTGAAGCGCGCGCTCGGTGATCCCGCCGCCTTGACCGAGGTCAAGCGAGAGCGTCTGCGCGACGGCGGGCGAAGCCCATAGGCCGACCAACGCCGCGGGCGCAGCAGAGCCGATGATGAGGCGAAGGGCGAAGCGTGGCCGCATGTGATTCTCTCACGCGAAGGTAAGAGAGTGCGGCCGATCGTGAAAGCAAAGCGCGGCGGCCAGGGTCGTTGACGCTGCGGCGACGGCGCTCAGTGCTTGGGAGGCGTACGGCCCAGCAGCTTCGCCATCTCGTCCTCAAGCGATCCGAGATCGAAAGGATCCTGTCCCTTTGGCTCCGCCGGCTTGGCGTCGCCCTTCGGAGGCGCCGGAGTGGGGATCGGAGGTCGGGGAGGCGCCTGCTTGGGCGCCGCCTGAGCTGTGGCGGACGCCGGGGCCTGGGGCGGAATGGGAGTCGCGGCCGGTGGGTTGGGCGCCGGTGGCGCGGGCGTCGGAGCCCGGGCCGCGTCGCCCGCAGGCCGCGTCGCGGCAAGCGGACGCTTCATAGCTTCCTCCAGCCGGCTGGCGAAGCTGTTGACCTTGGCGGCCTGGCCGCCATCCGATGCGGCAGCCGGCGCAGATGTCGATTGAGGCGGCGGCGGAACTGCGGGCTGAGGGGGCGCCGGCTGGCGCTGGGAGTCCGTCCGCGGAGCGCTTGCGGGCGGGGGCGTCGGGATGGGGCGAGGCTGGCTGAAGCCGGACGACGTCGCGGGACGCGGCGAGGGCTCGATCCGGACCGGCTCGTACCGCGCCGGCTGGGGCGCCTGCCTCGGCGTTTCGAGCCGGGCGGCGTCCGCCCTATGCGGTTCAGGCTTCGGATGTTCGGGCCGCGGCGGTTCGACGCGCGGCGTCTCCACTCGCGACGGAGGGATCTCCAGATCGAGGCGTTCAGCCTCCGGCTGCGGGGCCGGCACGCGGGCCGAGGGCGCGCGAACGATCGTTGATTCCACCAGCACATCGGTCGGCCCGCCGATCATCACCAGATGCTCGACATTGTCCCGGCGCAGGAGCACCAGTTGCCTCTTCACGTCGACGTCAAACACTTCGACCACGCCCAGTCGCGGCTGACGGCCCCTGCCGCCGCCCGACGCCCGCAGGCTGCGGCGGGTGATGAGCCGCAGAATGTAGAGAAGCAGCAGAAGAAGAACGAGTATGATGGCGAAGGCGACCGCGTATTGAACGTAGGCCGACACGTCGCCGATAAATCTGTTCACCAGCATCACCTCTCGCAGAGC
>JBEVKO010000038.1:0-5335 GCA_040509705.1 Beijerinckiaceae bacterium | reverse complement strand
GAATGATTCGGTCGCGGTCCCGCTGAAAGGGCGTCCGGGTCGGCGACGCCTCTTCCGCGACGAGACGCCCCCTGCTCCTTAGCGGATCGCAGGCGTAGTGCGCCCGCTGAGGGCTCCACCATTGCCCATTCTGGCCCATTCACGCCGGCTCCCGGTTGAAGCATGCCCGACCAGCGCTTAAGTCTGAATGCGACCTCAAAGGCAAGCAGGCCCGGAGGCGCAGGAGATGGGGATGACGACAGCCGAACCTGTGACGGTGACGGACCGCGCGGCGGCGCACATCCTCAAGGCGCTGGCGACGGAGGCGGCGGGCTCGATGCTGCGGGTCAGCGTGAATGGCGGCGGCTGCTCGGGCTTCCAGTACGGATTCTCGTTCGACCAGGACCGGCAGCCGGATGACCTGGTCATCGAGAAGGGGGGTGCGATCGTGCTTATCGATCCGGTTTCCCTCCCCTTCATGGAGGGCTCAGTCCTCGACTTCGTCGATGATCTGATCGGGCAGGCCTTCAAGATCCAGAATCCGAACGCGACGGCTTCCTGCGGGTGCGGGACCAGCTTCTCGGTGTGATGCGCCCGGGTCGCCAAACGGGCCTAACGAAGCATTTCTTGAATTGCATAGCCCGACAAATCACGATGCGCCCGACCTAGGAGCATCGCCTTGGACGCACTATTCATCGGACAGACCTACATTGACGTCGTTTTCATCGCCGATCATATCCCGACAGGAGATGAGAAGGCGGTGGCGAAGGACTATGCCGTTTCCTTCGGCGGCAACGCAGTCACGGCGGCGTTCGCCTGCGCCAAGTTGGGGGTCGTTCCGGATCTGCTGACCTCCTTGGCTGACGATTGGCTCGGCCGGATGTTTCTGGACATGGCGCGAAAATACGAAATTCCGGTTCATGGGCGAAAAGTCAGGGAATCATCGCTCTCCTTCGTCATGCCCCGGGACGGCAAGCGGGCGATCGTCCGCGCCCGCGACGATCGCTATCTGCACCCGTTCCCCGCCCTCAATCTGGAAGGCTGCCGTGCACTCCATCTCGACGGCCACCAGCCGGACGCCGCTATCCATTACGCGAAGGCCTGTCGGGACGCCCAAATCCTGACCTCGCTCGACGGAGGCGGCCTCAGGGAAAACACGCAGGAACTGCTCGCCTTTATTGACGTTGCGATTGTCGCCGAGCGTCTGTGCGAGCAAATGTCGCTCTCGCCTCAGGAAATGCTGTGGCATCTCAAGTCACGAGGATGTCGCATCGGAGGCGTCACGTTGGGCGAGGAAGGCATGATCTGGTACGACGAAGCCGGAACCCTCCTGCACATGCCGGCGCTGGCTATCGCTCAGGACCACGTTATTGACACCAATGGCGCCGGAGACGTTTTTCACGGCGCCTACGTGTATTCATACCTCGCCAATCCTGGGGCGCCCTGGCGTGTCCATTTTGAGTTTGCGAGAGCGGCCTCGACACATAAGATTCAGCATTTGGGCAACGAGGCTGGCTTGCCTACGCTTCGCCAGGTGGAGCAAGCAATGCAGTTGTTCGACGTTCGGCGGGCATCCGCCAATTTTGCTTCAGCAATATCCCACCACGCCTGACGATCGGCCTTGCATTCGCCGCCGGCGCAGGGAACCGTAGAGAGTACTTGGCGCCCGGGCTGAAATGTGTGTCAGCGCACATCTTGAGCGCGTGCGCCACGTCACCGACAATAAGTCATTCGACTCGCCTGGAGGCTTCATGCTCCCCCGCCCCGTCTCGTCCAAACGTACCCTGCCCAAACTGGTTGCCGCTCTCATGGTCGGAACGGCGCTGGCGTACGGAACAGCATCCTACGCACCGGCGGCGGCTCAGACGACGACGATCGAGCGACTGAATTTCGGTCCGCCACAGATGGCGGTCAGCATTCCCAAAGTCGATGTGGAGGGGTCCAGCCTTACACAAGGCGAACTGACGACACTGTTCCAGTTCAAGGATGCTCAGTCGATCGTGGACGTTCTCGGACGCCTCAACGCGAAAGCCGTGCGCATCCCGGAGATTCGGGTTGAACAAAACTTGCCCGCGGGCGACGGAAAAGCAGTACGCCAACTCACCATCTATCGTGACCTTACGCTGACCGACATCTCTGCGGGTAAGGCGCGGGCTCTCGCGGTGTCCGGCGGAACGATGGATATGGATGATCCGACGCTCGGCAAGACGGCAGGGACTTTCGGACGGATTTCGGTAGAGGATGCGGACTTCACCGCAATGGCGCGGTTCTTCGTTGACAAAGCCACCGGCGACGAGGCGCCAAAGGTGATTTATCGGAACGGCCTCTTCGACGGCATGTCAATGAAGGGCGCGAAATTCGAGTTAACCGTGGGTCGAATGGCTTTCGGCGAGTTCCGCGCGCGTCCCCTCAAGCGTGGTCTCCTGCCGATCTTCGATCTCATTGCGCGGGCTGAAAAGGCCAAGGGAGAGCCGGCGGACCCGCAACATATGCGCGACATTCTGAATTTCATCGTCGACATGTTCGAGGCCTTCGAATCGTCTCCCGCAACTGTCGACGGCCTGAAAGTCGCCGCCAGCGATGAGAAGAACAGACCCATCAATGCCACAGTCGGCAAAATAACGATCGGAGCATTCACCAAGCTCCGGTACCCGTCGCTCACCGCGGAAAACCTGAAGGTCGAGGCGCCGGACGGCTCCTTCACTCTTGCCAGCGCCAGCTTCAAGGGAACTGACCTCGCGCCGGTTGCGGCAGGCATCCGCGAAGCCGAGGGGCAGGACTTTGAGACATGGATCTCAGCGAACTGGAGAAAGCTCATTCCGAGCTTCGACGGCTTCGCCCTTGCAGGCATGAATATCGACGTTCCCGACGCCAAAAATCCGGGACAGCGCATCAAAGCCAAGCTGGGGGACTTTGACGTCACGCTCGGCGCCTACATGCAAGGAATACCAACCAACATCTCGACCCGCTTACGCAACGTTGTCTTCGACATTCCGGCAAACACAACGGAGAAGGGGCTCAAGGACATTCTTGCGCTGGGTTACCGAACGCTTGACGTGTCGGGTGCGATTCAAGCGAAATGGGATGAGAATTCCAAGACAATCTCCTTCGATAACGTCTCGGTTCAGAGCGCGGCGATGGGCGGCGTGAATGTGAAGGCGACCATCGGAAATGCAATCAAGGAACTCTTCGTCGGTGATCCGACGATGATGCAGATTGCTGCAATGGGGCTGACTGCCAAGGACCTGGAAATCAAGGTCGACAATGCAGGCTTGATTGACAAGCTCATCGCGCAAGAGGCCCGCAGACAGAACAAGAAGCCTGAGGACTTTCGGCGCGACATGGGCGCGATGGCGAATGTGATCATTCCCGGCGTGCTCGGCGGCGGTGAGGCGGCGCAGACAGTTGCGAACGCCGTCTCCGCCTTCATCGCCAAGCCAATCAGCCTGCTCGTTGCGGCAAAGTCCAAAGACCCTGCGGGCCTCAGCATAGGCGAAGCGGCGATGGCGTCGGGCAATCCGCTCGCTCTCATCCCGAAGCTGAACATTTCTGCAAAGGCCAACTGAAAGCTTCAAAGCAAAGGGCCATGACGAATCTAAGGCCCTTCGTACATTACAACAAAAGCTGAGCGTAGTGTTCGCGTCGACTTCCGACATGGAGCGGCAGTTCGGAAAGATCTGCGATGCGCGTCGGCTCGTCGGGCATGAGGAGCGCCCTGCCCTGCTTGATTGTCGTCTCGATGTGAGTCTCCGATACAAGCGCCGCCGTGTTGTACTCCTGGTGCGAGTAAGATCGAATTTTCTCGGCCACCTGGGCCGCGCCGCCCATCGAACTGAAGTGCCAGCCCGCATCGCTAACAAGATTGTACGTCAGCAGACGGCCTGTGACACTGAAGCTCTGCGCCGCTCGCATCAGCGGCAAAATGGGCTGAACTATGGGCGTCTTTGAAGGAAACGCTTTAAGAGAGCGAACCCTTTGCGCGTCACGCATCAAGCGACGCTCGAGCATACGTGGGCCGGCCCACCAAGTGAATCCGTCACGCTGAAGGTTCAGCCGGTGATGATATTCGCGTAACCCAAAAATAGTCAGCGCATTTCGGGAACTTTCGGCGGTCTTGATCCCATTGACAACTTCAGCGCGCAGAATTTCATCGACGTCTGAAATAATGACGAAATCGGTCGGCTCAGCGGTCAATAGGCCTCTACCGATGGCTCGACGCTGAAAATATTCACGATCCCATGCCGATTTCGCCGTCGGAAAATCGTCGACGACAATGTGAATGATCCTGTCGAGGAAGTTTGCGTATCGGGCCTTGTTGTCTTCGAACCATAGCTGCTTCTCGCGGCCGGTGAAGGTTTGTCTCCCCTCCACCAAGACGAACCAGTCGACGAAGCCCGAATGCTCATTGAGTCTGATCTCCAAGAGATCAAGTTCGTTGAAAAAGGTGAAGGCGTCGAAGAGGGCCATCCAGGCGACCGTTCAGCTGGCGGAAAGCCGAGTCAGGCGCTTCTTCGCCGAACGCACCAGACGCTCGAGAATATTGCGCGGACGCTGCGGCTGGAACGGATCAGGGACATGCCGGTCATCGCCGATGTGCCGTCCAATCGGCGGCCATAACAAAGCAATCCGCATGCCCTGCTTTTTCAATTCGCCGCTCAGCTTCTCTTCCGTCTCATATTTCGCGAACGGACCGAGCCGCCTCCACAAATCAATTCGCACGATTGACGGGTTGAATGAGTAAGAAAACCACAGCGGATGCGTATCGTGCTCGAAGCATTTATAGGCCAGACCATCAATGCCAGTAAGCCGCGCCCCTCTTTCGAGGTGCGGGGCATATTCCCGGTGCGCCAAAAGCGCAACGCTCACATCTGGCCGCTTTTCGAGCATCCCTACAATGCGCTCGAGTTCGATCGGCCTGATGAACTCCCAGTCGTCTTCGAGGTGAATGACGTAGGGGGTAACGACCGAATCATACAAACGATCGATAGAGCGCATCTGTCCGAGCTTTGGATCATTGATTCGCATGTCCACTATAGGATGAGCGGAGGCGAAAGATCGCGCGCCGTCATGGTCTGACGAATCCTCTGCGACAAAGATCCTCTCGACCGGAAACCATTTCGCAAAGGACGCCATCATCCTCGCCAACAAGTCAAAGCGTCCACAACTCGTCACGACAACCGTGAACAGCTTGGAGTCGACGGGATGCGGCGTCTGTTCGCTAGAGTTGGCCATGGCGCCTGACGCGCTTCGTTAGGAGCTTGGCAGATTGAGCCGAATGTGCAGCTCCCGCAATTGCTTCGGCGTCACATCGGAAGGCGCTCCCATCATGAGGTCTTCGGCGCGCTGGTTCATCGGG
>JBEVKO010000037.1:0-5017 GCA_040509705.1 Beijerinckiaceae bacterium | reverse complement strand
GCCGTGCGGGCGAAATCGCGATGTCCCGGCCCGAAAGCCTCGGGCCATCGGTAGCGGAGGACAACCAAGGATCTTCCTCCGGGGTCGTCGCGTATAAGTCGCAACGTCGTGCGCGGGGCGTGCGGTCCGCCTTACTGGCGGGCTGGCAACCCCGAAAACCTTCTTTAGCGCGCAGCCGCCAGCGGCGCGCGGACCGCACCGCCCCGCGCCCCTTGCGCCCCTCGGACGCAGCATGTCACTGCGCCTGCGCGCGCGATTCCCCTCCCTTGCCACCGTCCGCAAATCCGGGCGTATAGCCTGCCATGACGAATCCCCGCTTCCGCCGCGTCCTCGTGAAACTGTCCGGCGAGGCCCTGCAGGGGCCTGGCGAAGCGGGTCTCCACGGACCGACCCTTCTCGCCCTCGCGACCGACATCTCCAACGCCCGCAAGGACGGCTTCGACATCGCCGTGGTCGTCGGCGGCGGCAATTTCTTTCGCGGCGTCAAAGGGACCTCGCAGGGCATCGACCGGGTCCGCGGCGATTCGATCGGAATGCTCGGCACGGTGATGAACGCGCTCGCCATCGAGGGCGCGCTGCTCGGGCAGGGCACGGACGCCCGCGCCATGAGCGCGGTCGCCATGCCGACCCTGTGCGACACCTATGAGCGCAACATGGCGCGCCGCCATATGGAGGCGGGACGGGTCGTGGTGCTGGGCGGCGGCACCGGCAATCCGCTCTTCACCACCGACACGGCGGCGGCGCTTCGGGCCGCCGAACTGTCCTGCGACGTGCTGCTCAAGGCGACCAATGTCGACGGCGTCTATTCCGCCGATCCCAAGCTCGACCGCACCGCGACCCGCTTCGAGCGTCTCACCCACGCGGACGCCATCAGCCGGGATCTCAAGATCATGGACACCGCCGCCTTCGCGCTTGCCCGCGAAAGCCGCTTGCCGATACTCGTCTTCTCGATTCAGGAGCCCGGCGCCATCACGGCGGCGCTGTCCGGCAAGGGTCGGGCGACGGAAGTGGTTCCATAGGCAAAAGGCCGGCGCCAGCCATCGCGCCGGCGTCAGGGAGTGAAGATCATGGCCGCCCCGCAACCTTTCGACCTCGACGATCTGAAGCGCCGTATGCAGGCGGCGATCGCTTCCTTCAGGCATGACCTGCAGTCGCTGCGCACCGGTCGCGCCAATCCGAACCTGCTCGACCCGATTCATGTCGAGGCCTATGGCTCAACGATGCCGCTGAACCAGGTCGCGACCGTCAGCGTGCCGGAGCCGCGCCTGATCAGCGTGCAGGTATGGGACCGGTCGATGGTGACGCCGGTGGAGAAGGCGATCCGGGAATCCAATCTCGGGCTCAATCCGAACACGGAAGGGCAGGTGATCCGCCTGCGGATGCCGGAGATGACCGAGCAGCGCCGCAAGGAGCTGGTGAAGGTCGCGCACAAATACGCCGAGGACGCCAAGGTCGCGGTGCGCCATGTGCGGCGCGACGGCATCGACGTCGTCAAGAAGCTCGAGAAGGATCACGCCATTCCGGAAGACGACGCCAAGCGCGACCATGATCTCGTGCAGAAGGCGACTGACCAGTTCGTGCACGAAATCGACCAGATTCTCGCCGCGAAGGAGAAGGAGATCCTGCAGGTCTAGGCCGCCGGAAGAGGCGGCGGATCGGGGGCTCGACATGACCGTGGGGACAGTCAATCCGGCAGGCGAGGAGATAAGGCCCGCTCCGCGCCATATCGCGATCATCATGGACGGCAACGGCCGCTGGGCGGCTGCGCGCGGTCTGCCGCGGGTCGAAGGCCACCGTCGCGGCATGGAGGCGATCCGCCGCACGGTGCGCGCCGGGATCGAACTCGGCGTCGGGACCATGACCTTCTTCAGCTTCTCGTCCGAGAACTGGCGGCGGCCGGCGCAGGAGGTCGCGGACCTGATGGGGCTCCTGAAAATCTTCATCCGCCGCGACCTCGCGACGCTGCACGACGCCAATGTCAGGATCCGCATCATCGGCGCGCGCGACGATCTCGCGCCGGACATCCGCGCGCTGCTCGATGAAGCCGAGACGACAACGCGCATGAACACGGGGCTGACCGTGATCATCGCGTTCAACTACGGAGCGCGGGCCGAAATCGTCAGGGCTGCAAGGCGCATTGCGCTTGGGGTCGTGGAGGGCTCCATCGAGCCGGCGTCGATCGACGAGAACCTGTTCGCGCGGCATCTGGATACGGCGGGCGTTCCGGATCCCGATCTCCTGATCCGCACGTCGGGCGAGCAGCGCATCTCCAACTTCCTGCTCTGGCAGCTCGCCTATACCGAGTTCGTGTTCACGCCGCTCCATTGGCCGGATTTCGACAAGGCGGCGCTCGAGGCGGCGATCCAGGAATATGCGGCGCGCGACCGCCGCTTCGGCGGCCTCAGCGCTGCGGCGGCCAAGGCCGGCTGACGTGGTCGAGGTCGAGCCCGCGGCTCCCCGTCCGGCGTCCGATCTGAAGCTGCGGGTGATGTCGGCGCTGGCGCTCGCCGCCGCCGCGCTGGCCGCCACGGCGTCGGGCGGCTGGCCGTTCACCTTCATCTGGCTCGCGGCGGCCGCTTTGATCACGCATGAATTCCTCACCATATCGGGCGCGCGTACCTATTTCACCCTGCTCGTCTCGGTGGTTGGGGTCCTGCTCGCCGGGCTTTGGGCCGACGACATGGCCGAGACCTCCGCCCGCATCGGCGTCGGCGCTCCGCATGGGCTCGTGCTGCTGCCCGCACTCCTCGCCGGCGGAGTTGCAGCTTTGCTGGCGCCGTCCGGCGTTCGTCGCTGGGCGCTGCTCGCGGCGCCCTACGCTGGGATGATCGCCGCGGCGCCGGTCATCGCGCGGGGGTCCGCGGTGGGCGGGATCGTACTGGTGCTGTGGATGTACGCGACAGTGTGGTTCACGGACATCGCCGCCTATTTCGCCGGGCGACGGTTTGGCGGCCCGAAGCTGTGGCCCGCAGTGAGCCCGAAAAAGACATGGTCCGGGGCGATTGCAGGGGCGCTGGCCGGGCTGGCGGCAGGCTTGGGGATCGTGGTCCTGTTCGGCCGGCCTCCCATGTTCGCCTCTTGGTCCATTCTTGGCGTCGCGATCTTTACTCTTTCGGCCGCCATCGCCTCGGAAGCCGGCGATCTCGCCGAATCGGCGATGAAGCGGAGGTTTAATGTGAAGGATTCTGGCCATCTCATTCCCGGACATGGAGGATTGATGGACAGGCTCGATGGCTTCTGGGCCGTCTGCGTCGTTCTCTTGATGGCGATCATCGCCTCGGGCGCCTGATGAAGTCGGTCACGTTGCTCGGCGCTACAGGGTCGGTCGGCGCCAGCGCAGCCGACATTCTGCTGCAGCAGAGGGATCGCTTTCGAGTGGAGGCTGTCGTGGCGGCCGATAATGTGGGCGCCCTGGCCGAATTGGCCGTGCGGCTTCGAGCCAGAGCCGCAGCAATTGCCGATGGTGGGAAGTTCCGCGAGTTGAAAGCCGGGCTTGCAGGAACCGGCATCGAGGCGCTCGCGGGCGCGGAAGGCGTCATCGAGACAGCGCAACGCCCCGCGGACATCGTCGTTGGCGCGATTGCCGGCACGGCGGGGTTGCGCCCGACCCATGCCGCGCTTTCGGCCGGTCGACGCATCGCCCTGGCCAACAAGGAGTGCCTCGTATGCGCCGGCGCGGCGTTCATGCGCGACGCTGCGGCGGCCGGGGCGGAAATCATGCCGGTCGACTCCGAGCACAATGCGATTTTTCAGGCGCTCGCCGGCGCTCCCGAAAGCGATGTCGAGGCGATTGTCTTGACGGCGTCCGGAGGGCCGTTCCGGACCTGGACCCGGGAGCGCATCGATCAGGCCGGGCCGGAAGACGCGCTCGCGCATCCGACCTGGTCGATGGGGCCAAAGATCACGGTCGATTCAGCGGGGCTGATGAACAAAGGATTGGAACTGATTGAAGCTCATCATCTTTTCCGGGCTTCGATGGAGAAGCTGCAGGTCCTCGTTCATCCCCAGTCCGCCGTCCACGGCCTCGTCCAGTTTCGCGACGGGTCGATGAGCGCAGGTCTGGCCGCCGCCGACATGCGGGTGCCGATGGCGCACGCGCTCAACCACCCCGATCGCCCTGTCCTGAACAGCCGGCGGCTCAATCTCGCGGCGATGCGCAGCCTCGAGTTTTTTCCGCCGGACCTCGATCTTTTTCCCGCCTTGCGGCTGGTCCAGGAGGCGATCAAATCGGGCGGAGCAGCGCCGACCGTTCTGAATGCCGCCAACGAGGTCGCGGTGGAAGCCTTCCTGTCCGGTCGATTCAGGTTCGGGGGCATTGCCCGGCTCGTTGAGGCGACCTGCGCATGGGCCGCGGCCCGAGGCTGGAAGACGCCTGCCTCCGTAGAGGAGGCTTTGGCGATTGACGATGAATCGAGATCCTGGGCGCGTGCGCACTTGCCGCGAGTCGAGATCGCTGCCACCTAGGGCGATGGGCGTCGCGGACTGCGACGACGGAAGGAAATGATGTCGAGCTTCCTTTTCACCGCCGTTGGCTTTTTATTCGTATTGGCCGTCGTGGTGATCGTCCACGAGTACGGCCACTACATCGTGGGCAGGTGGTGCGGGGTCGAGGTTACGACGTTCTCGCTAGGGTTCGGACCTGAACTCGTCGGCCGCACAGACCGGCAGGGCACACGTTGGCGCATTGCGGCCATCCCCCTCGGCGGCTACGTCAAGTTCCTCGGCGATGCAAACGCGGCGAGCGTTCCCGACCCCTCGCTCGTCGAAAAGATGAGCCCATCCGAACGCGCACGAAGCTTTCCGGAGAAGTCGGTCGGACAGCGGGCCGCTATCGTTGCGGCGGGGCCGATCGCCAATTTTCTGCTGGCGATCGCGATTTTCGCGGGGACCGCCTATGCCCTCGGCACTAATGTACTGACGCCCCGGATCGAGGATGTTGTTCGCGGCAGCGCCGCCGACGTCGCCGGCCTGAGGCCCGGCGATTTGGTGCTGTCAATCGACGGCTCAAAGGTCACCG